>PFCG01000008.1:0-1699 GCA_002773095.1 Candidatus Moranbacteria bacterium CG10_big_fil_rev_8_21_14_0_10_35_21 | reverse complement strand
TTGCGGTTTTTTCTGCGGCGATTTGCAAAAATCGCCAGTGTTTGTGCGGTGTGGCGCGCGCTTCGCGCGCGGCCAGGATGAGGTTCGAGCCAAAGATTTCTTTGGTGGCAACCTTTTTCGCAAAAAGGTTGCTCTCCCGTGCGACTTGAGGCAGGTTTGCTGCCTCTTTTATCCAATTCTCCATTGGTTCGACCCAGCCAGTCCGCTTTTGTTCAAGACCTTGAATTTTTTCTTCCAAAGACTTTTTTTCGTGCATAAAAATATTCTTCTTTTCAAGGTAAACTTCTCTTTCGATGTCCTGTTCTAAATACGAATCCAGTAGTCTTTGCAGTTTTATTTTTATGCTCTCAATTTTGTCTTTTGACTCTTGAACAAAAGCGAAAGGATTATGGGCGGAATCAGCTTTGTCTTTTTCTAACATTTCCAACAATTTTTCCGCCCAATTCTTTTTCAAAGAAAATTTTTGAATCAGATCCGAAAGTTGTTTATCCAGAAGTTCCTCGCGAATATACGGCTCGAGACATTTTGTGATTTTGGATTTTTTCGTGCATCTGTAATAGGTATGACCTTTTTTGACTTCGGCGGTAATTCCCATGCCGCAGGAACATTTGAGCAATCCGCAAAAAACTTTTGGACTATTCTTCGGATTGTGATGTGGTCTGCCCCTTTCTTCCAGAACCTCTTGAACTCGGTCAAAAATTTTCTTTGAAATGACTGGCTGGTGTTTGCCTTCATAGATTTCACCTTTGAATTTGAAAAATCCCACATAGAACGGATTGGATAAAATAAAAGAAATTCTGTCTCTTTTGTATTTGACTCCGTTTCTGTATGTGATTCCACGCTGCGCCAAAAATTCTGCAATATCATCCAACCGTGAATTGTTTTGTGCATACAGCTCAAAGGCTTTTCGGATAATGACGCTTTTCTTTTTGTCCACGACAATCGTTTTTAGTCGCACATCATTCAGATAGCCAACTGGAGCCAGGCACGGATATTCGCCATTACGGACTTTTTGGCGCAAACCTCGCTTTGTGTTTTCAGAAAGGTTGTCCACATAGTATTTACTTTGCCCAAAAGCGATATTGAGCATAAATTTGCCCTGTGGCGTGCTTTCAAACCAGAATTGGGGAAACCTTCAATGCAGTGAGACTGCCCGCGTCCAGCAGATAGATAATGCGTCCACCGTCCACGGAATTGCGCGCCAAACGGTCGGGATGCCATGAAATTATGCCATTGGCTTCGCCTCTCACAATTCTATCCAGCATGGCATTGAAAATCGGTCGGCCTGGAATTTTGGCGGATTGTTTCTCAATCAGCTCTTCCACGATTTCCAGCTTTTCATTTTTCGCGAAGGCGCGCAATTCCGTGATCTGCGCTTCAATTGAAAGTGCCTGCTTGTCTTCTACATCCGTGGACTTGCGGGCATATAAAAAGAATTTTTGCTCACTCATAATATTGAAATTATTTTTTTAGACTCAAATAGCCGCCCTCGGTGCTACAAACCCAATGACTTGGATTTTCCGAAGACGGCTATTAGAAAAAGCCATTGGTAAGTTTGTAGCAATTTCAATATACCACATTTGAAAAGAAAGCAAAAATTCTTTTTCGCTTTTGGGCAAAGCAAGTCTCGCCGTAGGCGAGACCGAGACAGAATTTCTTTTAAAATCGCACGGGAGACGAACCTCATCCTGGCCGCGCG
>PFCG01000016.1:11306-26595 GCA_002773095.1 Candidatus Moranbacteria bacterium CG10_big_fil_rev_8_21_14_0_10_35_21 | reverse complement strand
TAGTTGGAAACGTTAATTTTTAAGAGGTTATTATACCAGAAAACGTTTCCAAGCTATTGGGCTATTACGGGGGGGTTGACTATTTTATTTTTTCTGGTATATTTAGTTTACTATTGCAAAATGAGCATACTGCCCAGAGCAGTATTTTTTTAATCACAATTATGGAAATAAGGAATATTGCCATTATCGCTCATGTAGATCACGGGAAAACAACTTTGACCGATGCCATTTTGCGTCAAACCGGAACCACTGAAGAAGGGGTGACTATGGACAGTAACGCGCTAGAAAAAGAGCGGGGTATTACCATTTATTCTAAAAATACTTCAGTAGTCTATAAAGATACGAAAATTAACATCGTGGACACTCCTGGTCATGCGGATTTTGGTTCCGAAGTAGAACGAGTTTTACGCTCTATTGATAGCGTGCTTTTAATTGTGGATGCACAAGAAGGTCCGATGCCTCAAACCAGATTTGTTTTGAAAAAATCTTTAGAACTAGGACTGAAACCAATCGTGGTGATTAATAAAATAGACAAACCGGCAGCTGATCCAGATTTAACTCAAGAGCAAGTTTTTGAATTATTTTTAGATTTGCGAGCTAGTGATGAGCAGTTGGATTTTAAGGTAGTTTATGCTATCGGTCGGGATGGCATTGCTAAAAAGCATTTAGATGATGAATCAAAAGATTTGGTTCCTTTATTGGATACAATTTTAGAAAAAGTTTCTCCAGCCAAGGCCGATGTGAATGCGCCTTTGCGTTTTCAGCCATTCAACTTAGCTTATGATAATTTCTTGGGACGATTGGCAGTAGGTAGAATTTATGAAGGTAAAATAAAAACTGGTGAAAATTTATTTGTAAAAAAAATGAACGGAGAAAAGGATTCTGGAAAGGTGACTAAACTTTTTACTTTTGAAGGTACAAAAAGAAAAGAAGTAAATGAAGCTTTTGCGGGAGATATCGTTATGGTGGCTGGATTTCCAAAAATTGATATTGGAGAAACTATTTGTGCTTTAGAAAACCAAGAGGCTTTGCCAGTTATCAAAATTGATGAGCCAACCATTTCTCTAAAATTTTTGGTTAATGATGGTCCTTTTGCCGGTCGGGAAGGAAAATTTGTAACAAATAAACAGTTGCGCGAAAGATTGGAAAAAGAATTGGAAGTCAATGTAGGTTTAAAAATAGAATTTTTTCCTGAATGTTATTTAGTTTATGGAAGAGGTGAATTGCATGTGGCTATACTTTTGGAAAATATGCGCCGAGAAGGATATGAACTGCAAGTTTCCCAACCGCAAGTTATTATTAAGGAAGAAGGTGGAAAAAAACTGGAACCTTACGAAGAAGCTACTATTGATGTTCCTCAAGAATATTCTGGAGCAGTGATTGAAAAATTAGGCAAAAGGAAAGGAATTATGACTGATATGAAAAAAACCGGAAGCCAAGTGAGAATGCTTTTTGAAATTCCTACTCGTGGACTTCTAGGTTATCGAAGTGAATTTACTATTGATACCAGAGGCGATGGAATACTTTGCAGTCGTTTTTTAGAATTTAGGGAATATGCCGGAGCTATCAGTAAACGGGATGTCGGTTCTATGGTTTCTATGGTTGGTGGAAAATCAGCTGGTTTTGCCTTAGCTAATCTTCAAGACAGAGGAGTGTTATATATTGGACCAGCCACGGAAGTTTATGAAGGTATGGTAATCGGTAATGTGGCTAAGGGAACGGATATGTCAGTTAATCCAATTAAAGGTAAACAACTTTCTAATATGCGTTCTTCTGGGGCCGATGAAGCTATTCAGCTTATTCCGCCTATGAAAATTACTTTGGAGCGAGGCTTGGAAGTAATGGCGGAAGATGAATATATGGAGGTCACTCCGCTTTCAGTGCGCATTCGTAAACAATATCTAAAGGACATTGATCGAGTAAGAGCTTCTCGAAAAAAATAATATTTTCCTTTACACTATTTCTGGTATAATAAAAATATGGAAGTTGAAAGAATAAAACGAGGAGGGAAACAATTGAAGAATGAATTTAGAAATCGGATAAAGGGTTATATCGCGGCCGCTTTTGGTTTGGTGGCTGGTCTGGCTTGGAATGAAGCCATTAGGTCTTCTATTGAATATATTTTTCCTTTGGATAAAAATTCCATCTGGGCGAAATTCATCTATGCTATTTTATTGACTATTGTTTTGGTTATCGTAACTATTTATATCAATCGGATATTAAGTGATGATGAGAAGGAATAAATTTTTAATATGGCTTATAATTACGGGCGGCTTTATTTTAGTCGCTATTTTTTTTGGTTATCAAAAACCAGAAGAAATAAAAATAGAGGTAGGAGAGCCAGTAAAAACAGTTGAAAAAAAAGAGCCAGTTATCATAGAGACAGTTGAAAAACTCGAAGGTAATGTTGAAGAAAAAATAATTCCCGAAAAAGTATTATTGGCAGTTCCTTTTATTTCTCAAGCTCCGAAAAAAATTTGGGATGCTCTTCATGAAGAGGCTTGCGAAGAGGCTAGTTTACTGATGGTGGAAAAATTTTTTCAAAAAAAAATAGCTGGAACAATTGAAGAGCAGGATAAGGAAATTAAAGGTATAGTGAAATATGAGAATAAACATAAATATGGATTAAGTATCACGCTGGATGAGCTGGCGGAAATAGCGCAAGATTATTCAGGAATGAAAAAGCCTAGGGTGGAAAAGGAAGCGACTATTGAAAAAATCAAACAGGAGCTATCCGGTGGGAGGCCAGTGATTATTCCGGCGGCGGGAAAGCTTTTATTCAATCCTAATTTTAAAAATGGTGGACCGATTTATCATATGTTGGTGATTAGAGGTTATGATGAGGATGGATTTATTACCAATGATCCTGGAACAAGGAAGGGCGAAGGATTTCGTTATTCATTTCAAACTTTATTTTCGGCCATTCATGATTGGAATTCAAAAGATATTCTCAATGGCGAAAAAGCTTATTTAGTTTTTGATTAGAGTTGTGGATAAGTTTATTGCCTAAATAATGCAATTATTGTATAATCTAAACAAACAAATGAATATTAAAAAACAAAAAATGAAAAAACTAAAAAGCTATCAAAAAATCGTTAACCTTTTTATTTTGGCTGTCTTCCTTTTTGCCGGAGTGGCCATTTTTTCTTTTTCGGCTAGAGCCGAGGGAGTAGTGGATTGTTCCGAGCAATATAAGTTTGGCAGTGTGTCAGTAGATTTAAATTCTGAAATAGAAAGTACTGTTTCTGGAGTTTCTTTCCCGATTGCAGGTAAAATTACTAATAAAAATAATTTTCCAATTATTGATGGTTTGGTTTATGCTAAAGTCTATAAAAAACAAGTAAATGAGGATTTTTTCTTCTCAAATGGAGATTTTGCTATTGATCAATTTATTGTTGAAGATAAAATAAATTTAGATTCTAACGAAACAAAAGACTTAAATTTTTCTTGGAAAGTTCCTTCTTATGCGACTTCGGGAGAATATAAGCTAGCGGTTTTTTACGCCTCATCTGGATCAGGATATTGGGCTGGTCTTTCTTTCACTGATGACGTAGTGGGCAATTATATTGATTTTTCAGTTGTCGGGGAAATTGAAAATGAGATAGTTTTTAATAAAAATAATGCTAAATTAAATAATCGTGATTTTAAATTTATTGCTTTCCCCCAAATTTTTTCTAAGGACGAAGATGTAACCGCCAAAGTGGAATTAAATAATTCAACAGCGATAGCCGAAATAGTGCCCGTTAAATGGACGCTTTATTATTGGGATGGTTTGCAAGAAAAAAATATTATAGAAACCAGAGAAGATAAAGTGCAGGTTCCAGCTAATGGAAAACAGGTTTTGGAATATGTTGTTGAAAATAACGAGTATCCGGTTTATTATTTAACCGGAGAAGCCCAATATAAAGATACTAAATCAATTATAAATATTCGTTTTGTTCGCTCTGGTATGGATAGAACTAGGATATCCTCTCCGTTGATAACTAATTTTCCCTTGAAAAAGGGGGAGGCGAATAATCTTTTTTCCTGTGTTCATTCAACCGGACCATTAGATAAAATTTCCGACAATAAATTCGAAATAGTTTTAGAGGACGAAAAAGGCCGAACCATTCATTCTTATATTTACGAAGGGGATATAACCGGAGCTATGATGGGCTTAAAATCAGAATTTACCCCCAGTAGAGATTATAATAAAGTTACCCTCAAGGCTGAATTAAAAAACAATGGTCAGACAATTGATCGGGCGGAAATCCAATATGATTGCCAAAAAATTAACCCTGATCTTTGCACATCCAATGGATTTTTTGGTGGACTGGCTTCGGAACAAAAGAAAAAAGTTTTCTCCTATTTTTCACTCGCGCTTTTCATATCTATTCTCATTTTTGTGATTTCGGTCATCGCCATTATGTTGGCACACAGAAATAAAAATTCCGGAGGCGGTTTTAAAACTTTTATCTTAGCCATAATTATTTCATCGGGGTTATTATTGGGATCATCTGCTAAAGCGGCTGAATGGACAAACTCAAAGAGCCTAAATAAGAGTTTTCAAGCGCCACTTTTAGATTTGGGCGATTTTGGTCCAGGAGTATATTCTAAAGCGTTTTCAATGGATTATCTGGCTATTTCATATTCAGCCAAAGTAAAAACGGGAGGAATCAGCTTGAAAGATGACAGCAATGTTTCTATCGGTAGCAAGCTTAATTTTTCATATAATCTAGGACAAATATATTGGAATGGAACCGGTTATTCTTGGGGTTCCCCTTTTGGATATTGGAAAAATAACGCAAAAAAGCAAAATCCTAACACTTGTAAAAATAAATATTTAGTATCCTATTTTAATCAGGGAAGTTCAAGCACTCCTAATTATGGAGCCTTTGTTCAACTTTCCATTGATCCTCATAAGGTTGATATTAGCCATTCAAATAAATCAGATGGGGAGCAATATGCTAAATTAGATTGCAATGCCAATGGAACAAGCTGTATTGTTAAAACAGCTGGGAAAATAAAAGTTGCTTTTGATTTTGCCAAGACAGCCGGGAAGCTATATTATGCTAACCAACAATATGATTACAAAAAGGATAAATTCACCGGAAGTTGTAGGGAGTATCCTTTGAAAGACTCCGATATTAATATCGAAAAAGATAAATATGTTTTTAATTTTAATGCGGTTGAAGCCAATAATCCTCCTGAAGATCCGATTATTACCGGTCCGGTTACGGGAACTACCAACACTTCATATTCCTTTCAAATCAAATCAACTGATCCAGACGGAGATAAGGTTAAATTTGAAATTGATTGGCCTCCAGTGGCTAGTCCACCTAACAAAGATCAGGGTACAGTGCTAGTTAATTCAGGAGAAGAAGTGACTGCTTCCAAAATCTTTATATCAACCGGAGCTAAAACTTTCAAAGTTAGAGCGGTAGATGATAAAGGTACTCCATCAAAAAATTGGGTAAGTTATACAATAGATATTTCTGCATTGGCTAGCTGTAATATTGATACTTTTACCGCCACCCCTCCTTCAATAAATTTTGGAAATTCTGTCGCGCTTTCTTGGAGTGGGACTGGTATTTCCGGAAATTGTGCAATTTATGACGGATTTGGTAATTTTTACACTCAAGCTAGTCCACTCGTGACTAGCCCGTCAGTAAACACAACTTATACAGCTAATTGCTATAATAATGCGGGTAATGCCTGTGTGGCTACAATTTCAGTTTCGGTTAGTTGTGTGGAAACGATTTGGAATCCCAATACTGATACGGAATGTGTCGGAAAAACCTTAAACCAAACAAACAATTGTGGGACAACTAAATTAGTTAGTGGAACTAAAACTTGCTCAAATACTACAAAAAATCCTATAGAAGTGGCTCCCTAAAGTCGTTAGAGTTTAAAACCAAAAAATCCCTCAAATATTCGGGGGATTTTGTTTATTTCAGAAATTTTTTGATCAATTTTTCTGTTTCTCTTTGATTTTTTATCCAGTGAATGCGCTTGTCTTTTTGAAACCAGGTCATCTGGCGCTTGGCGTAATGGCGGGTGTTGTTTTTTATTTGTTCAATCGCTTCTTCTTTGGTTAATTCTTTATTCAAAAATTTTTCAATTTCTTGATAGCCGATGCCGGACATTGAAGGAAGCCCGCCCGCAACGCTTCGCAAGCGGAGCTTGCTTCGCGTAGCAATGCGGGCAGGGGTAGTTTTATATTCCTTTAATAATTTTTTGGCTTCTTGAAAAAGTCCTTTTTTTACCATTTGATCCACGCGCTTGTTTATTTTTTTGTATAATTCTTCGCGTGGAATTTCAATGCCAATCTGCAAGAACTCATAACTCATAGCTCGCAACTCGCAACTTGTTTTTATCTTTGGAACACTACCAAATTTTTTGGCGATTTCTATTGCTCTAATTAGTCTAGCTGGATTATTTTGATCAATATTTTTGGCTCGTTCTTTGTCTATTTTTTTCAGCATTGCGAATAATTTTTTGGCTGAATAATTGCCTAATTTTTTACGTAATTTCCAATCTGGCTTCACGGCCGGAAAATTCGCATTATTTATTAGAGCTGAAATATAGAGCCCTGTGCCTCCGCAGATGATTGGTAGCTTCCTATCGGACAGGATCTCTTTAATCGCTTTTTCGGCCATTTTTTGCCACTGAGAGACGGTTATTACCTTGTTTGGCATAGTAATGTCTAAAAGATGATGGAGGATGCCACTGGATATGAATTGATGAGATCCCGACGTAAATTTACTGCGAGTAAATTTTGTCGGGATTTCGCCGGGCCGATCCGGCTCAATTTTACCACTGGCAATATCCATACCTTTATAGATTTGTCTTGAATCAGCGGAGATTATTTCTCCGTTGAATTTTTTGGCCATTTTTATGGCTAAATCCGACTTGCCGGAAGCCGTGGGACCCAAGATAACGATAATTTTTAGTTTATTCTTCATATAATTTAACTCATTGTATCGTAGGTTATCAAATTGAGCAATAAAAGCATAAAGCATAAAGCATAAAGCATAAAGCATAAAGTATTAAATTATAAATTATATGATATAATTAAATTAGCAATTACATCTATATCGACGGTCGTCCGTATGAGTGTAATTAGTTAGGGTTAAAATTTGAATAAAAAAATAAAAAAAATAATAAAGGAAAAAAATAAAAAAGAAAATCATTCGCGAATAAAAATAGGCTCAACCGGTCAGAAAATTTTGCTTTTATTGGTAGCTGGAGTGGCACTTGGACTCAGTGGTCGACCAGGTCGATATTTTAGGGTTTTAAAATTGGCTCAAAAAGAATGGAAAAAAATAAATCAAGCAAAAAGTAGAAATTTACATATGGCAATCAAAAAATTATATCGGTCAAAGATGATTAATTGGCGAGAAAACAATGATGGCACAGTAACCATTGTTTTAAGCAAGAACGGTAAAAATAGGGCGTTGCAGTATAATTTGGATAATATGAAAATAAAGAAACCAGTAAAATGGGATGGGTTATGGAGAGTAGTTATTTTTGATGTGCCGGAAAGGTTGAGGCAGGGGAGAAACGCTCTTGTGGAAAAATTAAAAAAGTTAGGATTTTTTACACTACAAAAAAGTGTTTTTATCTATCCGTATGAATGTAAAAATGAAATTGATTATATTGTGGAAATTTTCAACTTAGGTCGTTATGTTAATTTTATGATTGTCAAAGAAATTGATATAAATTCGGAATTGAAAAATAAATTCAAAATAAAATAAATTCAAAATATTTTTTTATAAAACCCAATTACTATCATAAGGACGGTCGTCCGTATAGCGGTAATTAGGTGGAAGGTGAAGTTTGGCATAGGGCTGCCAGGCAGGACCGCCAGATAGGACTGTCAGTTTTTATTTCCCTTCCAATTTCCAAGCAGTAGTCGAGAAAATATTTACTATCGCGAATTCACCCGGTACTAATTTTTTAGTTCCGGTTTTTATTTCCGCACCTTTAGAGAGGGTGATGGGATAAATTTTAACGGTTTTGAGGGTGGAGGTTCGAGCGAGGGCATAATTTCGGCCCAAGGCCGACCCTGCTTGTGCGGGTTTTTCAATCAAGATTTTGATATTTTTCCCGACCAGTTTTTTATTTTGTTCCAACGCGGTTTGGGCGAGGATTTCATTAAGGAAAAGTTCTCGGCGTTTTTTTTCTGCGCGAGACACATTATCTTTTAATTTTGCGGAAGGAGTTCCGGGGCGAGGGGAATATTGGGAAATATAGGCTAAGTCATATTTTATTTTTTTGAATAAGTCACAGGATTTTTTAAAATCAGTTTTGGTTTCTCCGGGAAAGCCGACAATCACATCAGTCGTGAGACATACTTCTGGTATATTTTTTTTAATTTTTTGCGCCAGTTTAATATAATCCGCGATTTTATAGGGTCTTTTCATGGCTTTTAAAATTTTATCCGAGCCTGATTGAACTGGCAGATGGATATATTTGGCGAAATGTTTGGAAGTTTTCAGGAATTTTATTAGGCCCAAGGAAAAATCTTTTGGGTGATTGGAGGTGAAACGCACCCAGTAGTTACCCTTAATTTTATCAATTTCTTTGATGAGATTGAGAAAATTTCTCTCACCCGACGCTTCGTGCCACCCTCTCCCAGAGGTAGAGGCGGATAATGTGAATTTTTTTCCGTAGCTGTTCACGTTTTGTCCAAGAAGAGTAATGTCTTTATAGTTGCGCTTAATCAAATCTTTTACTTCGGCAATAATTTCTTTAGCTGGTCGGAAAACTTCTCTTCCGCGGGTGAAGGGCACAGCGCAATAAGTGCAGAAATTATCACAGCCAGTCATGATGGGAACTTGTGCGGAAAATTTGGAAGTCTGGGTTGGTAATATTTTGAAATAATTTGAAATTTTTTTGCCTCTTGTCTTTTGTTTCTTGTCTCTTGAAGTAATTAGCTTTGGTAATTGCGTTATTTCTTTAATATCAAAAACAAAATCAAATTTACTTTCTAATAATTTTTTATCAGCAGGAAGGACACAGCCAGTCAAGATAGTTTTTAGGTTGTGGTTTGTAGTTTTTAGTTTTTTCCACATCTGGAGTTTTCCGTAAATTCGATCAATAGCGGTTTGGCGCACTGAACAAGCCACGACCACAATTAAATCTGCTGACTTTTCATCAGTTGTTTCTTGATAATTGGCGCCATTAAGCACTGTCCGCAATCTTTCTGCGTCTGAAACATTCATCTGGCATCCTAAAATAAATAGATAATATCTCATAAAATTCACTTGCCCCGTAGCAACTTTCCTGCTAGGAAAGTTTGGTATGGGGTTTGGCAGCCTAGTATAAATAAAAAATATTGTTTTGACATGGATTAATAAGTGTATTATGATATAAAATCGGTTTAAGCTGTTATTTAAAAATATAGGAAAGTTAACCTTAAAGCAAGGGAGAGAAAAATGAATCCTGGACAAATAGGAGAAATAATCGCTAAGCTAAAAGAAAAGAAATCTAAGAAAGAAATGTTTGTGTTTCTCAAACATCCTACTGAGAACGACACAAGATTAATATTTTTAGCGGTTGATGCTGGTGTAATTTTGGATGAAGGACTAGAATGGGTGATTTTTCATGACGGCGCAGTTGAAGACCAAGTGCCTACTCACGAAATTATCAGTGTCGGGATTGCAGAGAATACTTTTAAAAAATCAAAAAAAGCTGGATTGAATAAACAATTTAGTGAAGAGTCTTCAGACAACTTTAACGAAGGAATGAAAGAACTTTATAAAAAAGCTCGAAAGGAAGGGTTATTACCAGTTAGATTGTAAATAAGTTATAAAACAAACGATAAAAGGAGCTCGTAGAATACTGCGAAGCTCCTTTTTTATTTTTTTGAAGATTATTTTTTCTCCTGAATTTCTTTGGTGATTTTTTTCACAAAATCTTGAAGAGGCATAGTTTCTTGTTTTTTATCATCTCGGTGGCGAATAGAGACCTTCATAGAGGCCTCTACAGAAGCCTCTTCTTTTTCTCCAACAATCAACATATAAGGAATTTTTTGTTTCTCCGCTTCACGAATTCTTTTGCCCAATGATTCTGAATTACTATTGATTTCCGAACGGATATTTTTTTCTTGCAAAACAGCATTCACTTTCTCGGCATATTTTTCAAATTTTTCTCCGACCGGAATAATCATCGCCTGAACAGGGGAGAGCCAAACCGGAAAAGCGCCAGCGTAGTGTTCAATAAGTATGCCCATAAATCTTTCAGGGGAGCCTGTAATCGCGCGATGAATCATTATTGGGGTGCGTTTTTTCCCTTCTTCATCAATATAGCTTAGCTCGAAACGAGTTGGCATAATTAAATCCAATTGAATAGTTGATATTTGCCATTCTCGTCCAAGAGAATCTTTAGATATTAAATCCATTTTTGGTCCATACATAGCCGCTTCACCAACACCACGAGTATATTCTATTTTATTTTCAACCAATATCTCTTCCAATAATTTTTGTGAATTTTCCCAAACGGATGGATCTCCTAGATATTTTTCAGGAGTTTCCGGATCCCAAAGAGAAAGGCGAATCGTATATTCCATATTATATGTTTTCATTGCCTGTTTGATAATTCCAAGAATGGAAGCAAACTCGGTTTTAATTTGATCTTCGCGACAAAAAGAATGTCCATCGTCTTGGCAAAAACAGCGAAGGCGAGTAAGACCCAAAAGTTCTCCTGGTTTTTCATCTCGATAAAGATTAGCAAAATCGGCAATTCTGATCGGCAAATCTTTATAGCTTCGCATTTTTGAAGCAAAAATCTGCGTGTGTTGAGGACAATTCATCGGTTTCAAAAAATATTCTTCCGCAGTATAATTTGAGATAACTTTCAACATGTCATCCTTGAATTTTTCATAGTGGCCTGAAACTTTGAAAAGTTCTGCCTTATTAATATTTGGAGTATGAACTTCTTGATATCCGATGCCACGTTGCAATTCATTGGAATAGTTAATGATTTCTCGGCGTATGGTTGCTCCTTTGGGGGTATAAATAGGTAGTCCTGGCCCGACAAGATCAGAGAAAATAAATAAATCTAATTCTTTTCCCAATTTTCGATGATCTCTTTTTTCTGCCTCTTCTTTTTGAGTTAAATATTCCTGCAGTTCTTTTTCCTGAGTAAAAACTACTCCATAAATTCTTTGCAATTGTTGATTTTTTTCATCACCTTTCCAATAAGCTCCGGAAATTCTGGTTAATTTTATTGCGTCTGCATTTATTTTTCCAGTGGATTCCAAGTGTGGGCCAGAACATAAATCTACAAAAGTTCCACTTTTGTAGATCGCAACCCGCAACCCGCAACCCGCAACCCCTTTTTCCTTTTCAAGATCTTTGATAATTTCCATTTTCAAAGTTTGTCCAAGTTTTTGAAAATGCTCCGTAGCCTCTTTGATGGAAATTTCGGCGCGTTCAAATTTGTAATCCGCTTTGATTATTTTTTTCATTTTTTCTTCCAAAAGAGGCAAGTCTTCGGGAATCAGGGTTCTGGGTAATTCGAAATCATAAAAAAATCCATCTTCAGTGGCCGGACCCATTCCGAACTTGGCTTCGGGGAACATTTCCAAAACCGCCGCAGCCAAAACATGGGCGGTAGAATGACGGAGAATTTCTGATTTATTTTTTTTATCTGGCATAAAGATTGTGGTAATAAACTTATTTTAACTTATTCATTCGCCTCTGCCAATTCCGCTAACCGGATCGATAGTCGGACAGTTTTATAATCGCACCTAATAAAATCGAATTATTATAGACGAAAACATAATTTCTTGCTTGTATATCTTTAATTGAATAACAAAAACGATGAATAGTCAATTTTTAAAAAATCTCTATTTTTCCATTGGGAATCAATTTATTTAGTAGTTCAATTTTTCCAGGAGAAGGGTTGATACGATAAGGTGTTTCTAGTCTAGAGCCATCTACGGAAATATAAATTTTAGTAGCACCTAAGTCACAGTGATCAAAAAATTTGGATAGCTTAGTTAATTCTTCTTGGCTGGATTTTGAGGGGAGAGTAATGATTATTTTTTGAGTCCCAGCCACTTTGGCTACTGTTTTTTTTTCTTTATGACCGTTAGCTTTTTGAGTGGCTGTGATAGTCTCAAAGTCTTCTAATGTTTCCGGATTAACGGTTTTAACCGAATCACAAATAAGCTTAAAATCACCGTCTTTGTTGGAAACTTTGCCAGAAATCATAACTATTTTATCTTCTTGCCATATTAGAGAGGTATCATCTAATATTTTCGGAAAAACAATAACTTCCATTTTTCCTTCAGTGTCTTCAATGGTAACAAAAAGCATAGTCTTTTGATTTTTTAGATAAACCCTATGAATGCTGGAAATGATTCCGCCCACATTTATTTTTCTTTCTACCATTTCTAGAGTTATTTCCTTAATGGGAACAGCTACTTTTTTAAAATATGCTCGATATTCTCTGGTAGGGTGGTCACTGATGTAAAGTCCTAACAATTCTTTCTCCCAAGATAACCGTTGCTTTTTTTCGGCCACAGGTACTTCTAGGAGATTGATTTCTGGTAAAGATATTTCCGAAGCTTCAAAAAGACTAAATTGATTGGAATTTTTTGTGTTTTGATGATTTTTGGAATGAGCTAAAATATTTTCAATGGAAGCCACTACTTGATTTCTTTCTCCCATTCCTTCTAAGCCACCGACCTTAGCTAATGCTTCAATAGATTTTTTATTTAAATCCTTACTTTCTACTCTTTCAACAAAATCAGTAATGTTTTTAAAGTTCCCATTTCTTTTTCTTTCTTCCACGATTTCATGAGCGACGGTGTGGCCGACATTTTTAATAGCATTTAGCCCGAAACGGATTCTTTCCTTTTTAGTTTTCGGATCAATGATAACGGCGAATTCTTCAAAACTTTCATTGATGTGAGGCGGAAGAACTTCAATGTCCATATCGCGACATTCGGAAACTTCAATAGCCACACGATCAATATTATCTTGATCGGAGGTGAGTAAAGCGGCCATAAATTCGGCCGGAAAATGTGCTTTAAGGTAAGCTGTTTGATAACCTATCATCGCATAACAAGCAGCGTGTGATCGGTTGAATCCATAGCCGGCGAAAGGCTCGATAAAAGCAAAAACTTTTTCAGCAATCTTGGCATTAATACCTTGTCTAACGCAACCATCAATAAATTTTTGTTTTTGTTCTTGAATTAAGGCTGATATTTTTTTCCCCACGGCTTTACGTAAGACATCAGCCTCACCCAATGAGAATCCGGCCAAGTCTCGGGCAATTTGCATAATTTGTTCTTGATAGACGGCTACACCATAAGTTTTTTCCAAAATAGATTTTAGTTTTGGGTGTAAATATTTTATTTCTTTCTGACCGTGTTTTCGGGCGATGAAATCAGGAATCCAATCCATCGGTCCTGGACGATAAAGGGCTACCATAGCAATGACATCTTCAAAGGTGGTGGGCTTAAGCAATTTTAAATATCTTTTCATTCCGGAACTTTCTAGTTGAAAGACTCCGGTGGTTTCCGCTTTTTGCAATAATTGAAAAGTTTGTTCATCATTGGAAGGAATATCATCAATGTTGATTTTGAAATCTTTTGTTTTTCGAGCTATGCGCAAAGTATTTTGAATGATGGTTAAGTTTTTTAGACCCAAAAAGTCCATTTTCAAAAGTCCAATTTTTTCTACGAAACTGTATTTAGTGGAAGAAGAATATTGAGTCACTGTTCCCTCGCCTTTATTTTTACCGGTAATTTTTTGGAGGGGAGTATAGTCAGTCACTGGACCCTTAGTAATGACTACTCCGCAAGCATGCATAGAAGCGTGACGAACTACTCCTTCAAGGCGTTTGGCAGAGTCAATTAATTTTTTGGCTTCCGGACCACTGGTGTATAAATTTTTAAATTCAGTAACATTTTCCAAGGCATCTGAGATAGTGGAAAACATAGGAATTAATTTAGCTGTTTTATCACAGAAATCATAAGGAAGACCCAAAGCTCTTCCAGCATCTCGAATAGCAGCCCGAGCCGCCATAGTTCCAAAGGTGATAATTTGAGCCACATGGTCGTTGCCATATTTTTTTCTAACATATTCCAAAACCTCATCTCTTCGGTCATCAGCAAAATCCATATCAACGTCGGGCATGGAGATTCTTTCTGGGTTTAAAAATCTTTCAAAGAGTAAGTCATATTTTATAGGGTCAATGTTGGTGATACCTGTGATATAGGAAACAAAACTTCCGGCGGCGCTCCCTCTGCCCGGACCAACAATAATGCCCTGATCTTTAGCCCAATTAACAAAATCCTGAACGATTAAGAAGTAGGAAGAAAATCCAGTTTTTTGAATAACATCTAATTCATAATCCATTCTTTTCCGATAATTTTCGTCAATTCCTGAAATACCAAATCTTTTTTGAATTCCATCTTCGCAAAGTTTTCTCAAATAAGTTTCTGGCGTAAATCCTTCAGGAACATCAAAATGGGGGAGTTGAGTTTCACCTAATTTTATTTCTAGTTTACATTTTTGAGCAATTTCTTGAGTGTTGGAAAGGGCTTCAGGATTTTCTTTAAAACAAGCTGAAATTTCCTCCGGGCTTTTTAAATAAAGTTCAAAATCCATAAGATTCATTCGATTTTCTTCGGTAACTTTACGGTTAGTTTGAATGCAAAGTAAAATATCTTGAATGCCGGCGTCATCTTTTTTCACATAATGAACATCGTTAGTAGCCACCAAGGGAATATCATATTTTTTAGAAATGGAAATTAAGGCTTGGTTGGCAATTTTTTGATTAGGAAATTTAGGATGAGATTGTAATTCCAAATAAAAATCTCCTTTTCCAAAAATATCTTGATATTCTAGAGCTAATTTTTCCGCCTCTTCCATTTTGCCCATAATAGCGTTAGCAGGCACTTCACCTTCAGCACAAGCGCTAAGGCCAATTAATCCTTCGGCATATTTTTTAAGAGTAGGACGGTCAATTCTAGGTTTATAATAGAAACCTTCCAAATGAGCAACGGAAATCAGTTTCATTAAATTTTTATAACCAATTTCATTTTTAGCCAAGAGAATTAAGTGATATCTTTTACGATCTTCAGCTGTGGGGTTTTTACTATGTAAGTCATTAGCCGTGACATACACTTCGCAACCAATAATAGGATGAATGCCCTTAGCTTTAGCTTTAATAAAAAACTCTATGGCGCCATAAAGAACTCCATGGTCGGTAATGGCTAGAGAATCCATTCCTAACTCCTTGGCTTGATCTAGTAAGTCATCTATCTTAGCTAGACCATCTAACAAGCTGT
>PFCG01000016.1:0-11273 GCA_002773095.1 Candidatus Moranbacteria bacterium CG10_big_fil_rev_8_21_14_0_10_35_21 | reverse complement strand
AAAATTCTTAAACATTTGAAAATTAAAACAGTGAAAATTGATTAAAAATTGAAAATTATAAAACAAAAAACCAGCCAATAAAAGCGGGTATCAAAAATTCATAATTCTTAATTCGTAATTCATAATTTTTTTTCTACCCCCATGCCCCGGATTGCTCCTTGGGTTTTGCAAGATAGTTAAAATTGCTAATAAATTATAACATATCTAAAATAAAAGGAAAATAACCGCAAACATGAGATGTCGCGGCTATTTTGGCAAAAGGTTAAAAAGTTTTTTTGTGTTCTTTAAATGTAGGAAGATCGGGAAGATTTGAATATCCAACAATATCAGAAAGATTCTTTTTTTCTTTTGAAAATGTTTTCATCTTTCCTTCGCTGGTTTTACAGATTAGTTCGGTTAAATCAACATACATAATAGTAGCCTATAATTTATTGGGCAGATCTAAGTTGTCCTCCTCGCATGGATTGTTGAATGTGATTGTATGTCCTTTTGAAAAAAGTCCCAGTAAATTTTCAGCTTCATTTTCTTCTTCATCCTCTTCTCCTGGTACAAACATAATCAGTCTACCTTTCTTTTTTTAAAAGTTATTTTTTTTAAAGAGCTTTTTTGAAGAATATAATTTTTTTTCAGTAAAGTCAATTGTTAGTAAATTTTTTTAGGTTGATTTTAAGGGGAAAAAGTGCTACAATTTTTCTGTTTAACTTATATTTATGAATAAAGAAGAAGAAAGAATAATAGTCAAAGGATTTTGGGAGAAGCTTTGGAAACTTTTGGCTCCCTCACAGAAACAGATAATTTATCTGACGATTTCTCTTTTTTTCTTTGAGTTTATCCAACTAGCGGGTCCATATATTTTGAAACTGATAATTGATGGTATTATTGGGTTTGATTTTACGAACGAATCTATTGTTTGGATTTTAGAGCTGGCTGTGGCAATGTTTGTGGTCAACCAAGTTGTCTCTCTTTTGGGATATTTTTTTGATAAGCAGTGTCTTAGCACAATTTCGGAAGCTGAAGATTATCTTTTTGTCAGCGCCCAGAATAAAATGGTTTTTTTGGATTTAAATTATCACGAAAAAGAAAATACCGGAGGTAAGATTTTCAAAATTCAGCGCGGAGTGGATAAATTGTTGGATCTTCTTGCAGATATGTTTTGGCAAGTTGGACCGACCGTGGTTCAGATTATTCTTACAGCCGCCATCCTATTCTTTGTAGATTGGCGCTTTGGAATTATTTTTTTGCTTTGCGTTCCAATTTTTGTGGTAGTAACTAGAAAGTTAAACAAAGAAATTTCACCACTTCGCAAGAAAAGGCATGACGACTATGAAGTAGCTTCCGGAAAAATGGCACAAGCCATTATTAATATCAACACCGTGAAATCTTTTGTGCAAGAGATGCGGGAAGCGCGTGAATTCAAAGGTATCACCGGAAAAATAAAAAGAAATGCAATCCTCGAATTTTGCAGGATGCTTAAATATAATTTGGGAAGAAATCTGACAATTGATTTGGGAAGAATTGCAATGGTAATTCTCGGAATTTATTTGGTTTGGAGGGGTGGCATTACTGTTGGAACACTGGTTTTTGTCATCACTATTTCGGAAAAAGCATTGCTGTCTTTATACCGCATCTCACGACTTTATGACAGGATTATGGATAGCAGTGAAGCCATTGAACGTCTTAGCGATCTTCACAAGGAAAAAAGCGGAATAAAAAATCCAAAAAATGGATTAAAACCGAAAAAAATTGTTGGCCAAATTGAATTTCAAAAAGCCAGTTTTCATTATAACGAAAATAAAAATGATGCGCTGGCCAATATTAATCTGAAAATTAATGCTGGATGCGTAACAGCCCTAGTTGGACCTTCGGGTGGAGGAAAAACGACACTAGCACGGATGATTTATCGACATTACAATCCGCAAAAAGGAAAAGTGCTTTTGGATGGAAAAAATTTGAAGGACTATGATTTGTATGCTTTTCGAAGATTTATTTCTATCGTTCCGCAAGAAGTGGAAATTTTTAATGCGAGCGTTAAGGACAACATTGCCTATTCCAAACCGACAGCAAGCTCTAGAGAGATTCAAGCGGCGGCCAAAATTGCTAACGCGGAAGAATTTATTGGAAAATTAAGCGAAGGTTACAACACAACTGTCGGCGAGAGAGGGATAAAATTATCAGGAGGACAAAGACAAAGAGTGGGAATTGCTCGAGCTATTTTAGCCAATCCTAGAATTTTGATTTTTGACGAAGCCACTAGCAGTTTGGATTCTTATTCTGAAAAATTAATTCAAGAAGCGATGCAAAAAGTGAGCCAAGGAAGAACGGTAGTGATTATTGCTCATCGCTTGAGCACTATTCGGCGCGCGGATAAAATTGTGGTTTTGGAAAAAGGGAAAGTAGTGGAAGAAGGTAGTCATTATCAATTGGCGTCCAATAAAGGCGGACTTTACGCCAAACTTTTGAGTTTGCAAGAGATGGGGGATGTGGATTAGTTTATTTTTATAATTCAGTTATTTTTATTGCTTTTCTCTTTTTTATCTCGGCACGCTTTTAGGCCCAGCGTGCCTAACGCTCTAGATTATCCTCGCTCTTTTTGATTAAAATCAAAAAACCATGCCCGCTCGGGCAATTAACGTCCGATATAAAAAAAGAAAAGCAAATATGGGGCAGAATAAATAGCTAGTTTCAATAAAATATGAAAAATTCTGATTTTGAACTGGAAAAAAAGATGCTTGAAAAGGGCTTTGATTTTGTGTTGGGTATTGATGAGGCGGGGAGAGGGCCATTGGCTGGTCCTGTTGTAGCTGCTGCAGCAACAGTCCGGAATTCCCAATTTCTAATTTCTAATTTCCAATCTCAGCCCAAGGCTGATCCGCCTTTGGCGGAAAATTTCAATGACAAAAGGTGGGATTTAGTTCGGGATTCAAAGAAATTGTCGGCTAAACAAAGAGAAAAAGTTTTTGATTTTATTTTGGAAAATTTTCATGTTGGCGTGGGAATTTGCGATCATATGACTATTGATCGGGTGAATATTTTGGAGGCTAGTTTTTTGGCCATGAAGGCGGCCGTTACACAGCTCACTCGTAACGCGCAACTCACAACTCGTAACTCAAAATTTATTATTTTAGTGGATGGAAATAAAAAGATTCCGAATTTTTCTGGAGAACAATTGGCGGTGGTGGGAGGTGATAAAATCGTAAAATCTATTTCGGCAGCCTCTATTATTGCCAAAGTAACTCGAGATCGAATAATGCTGGAGATGCATGATAAATATCCACAGTATGGTTTTGATAAACATAAGGGATATGGAACTAAATTACATATGGAAAAAATAATTGAGTATGGACCCTGTGAAATTCATCGTCAAAGTTTTGAACCAATGGCCTCTCTTGCCAAAAAGAAAAAATAATGATAAAGTTGCTTTAGTAAATTTTAATTTTATAGATTATGGGCACACCAAAGCAAAGACACACTAAGGGTAGAAGAGATCGAGCCAGAGTACAATTTAAACTTTCTCCTAAAAAACTAACTGAATGCTCTAATTGTAAGGCAGTCGTTAAAGGTCACATAGTTTGTCCTAAATGCGGATATTACAAGGGAAAAGAAGTAGTTAATACTTTGAAAAAGATAAAAAAAACTAAGCAGAAGGCGTAAGATGTTCAATGGCATCCCGCACTAAATTCCAAATATAATTTTACTTAAAAATTAGTTTATTGCTCGGAATCGCCTGTGGCTTAGTTAAAAATAATCTAAAGAATAATTTGCGAATTAGTGCGGGATTGCTCATAATTGTAGCTACTCGCTCCGCTCGTAGACAATTATGGCAAATCGGCACCTTTCACGCTCAATAGCAATGCAAACCCTATATGAATGGGATTTTAAAGGTTGCCAAGATTCTAAGTTAGAAAAAATAATTAAAAAAAATGTTAAAGAATTCGGTCCAGGCATGGAAGACGATTCTTTTGTTCACCAGTTGGTTTTAAAAACCATAGAAAATCGCAAAGAAATTGATCCGCTAATTGAAAAATGTGCGCCTGAATGGCCGCTAGATCAGGTGACCATTATTGATCGCAATATTTTGCGTTTGGGGATTTATGAACTTATTTATGGTAATTATGAAGAAGTTCCGCCAAAAGTAGCTATTAATGAAGCTATAGAGCTGGCTAAATCATTCGGCGGTGATGCTTCTGGCAGGTTTGTGAATGGAGTGTTGGGAACGATTTATCGAGAGTTAGGTGAACCGATGAAAGATGATGATACAAAAAAGAAAAAAGAGAAAAAATCGGAGAAGTCTGATAAAGTTAAAGCAGATAAAAATAAAGAAGCTTAATTATATGATAGAGTCTTTGGCTGAAAAAATTGAAATAAATTTCAAAAATATTGATCTTTTGAAACAAGCTTTAACGCATTGTTCTTATCTGAACGAACATAAAAATTATAAGTTAGATCATAACGAACGATTGGAATTTTTGGGCGACGCAGTTTTGGAATTGGTTGTTACAGATTATCTTTATAAAAATTATAAAAATCCGGAAGGAGAACTGACTAATTGGCGAGCCGCTTTAGTGAATGGAGAAATGTTGGCCAAAATATCTGGAAAATTAGGAGTAGAAGAATTTTTATTAATGAGTAAGGGAGAAGCTAAAGACAAAGGTAAAGCTCGTCAATATCTTCTAGCCAATGCTATGGAGGCTATTATCGGAGCAATTTATTTAGATCAAGGAGAAAAAGGGTATGCAGAATCCCAAAAATTTATTCAAAAAAACATTATTACGGAATTGCCTGAAATTTTAGAAAAAAAGCTTTACGATGATCCAAAGAGTAGTTTTCAAGAAAAAGCTCAAGAAGTTTCTGGAATCACTCCATCTTATAGAGTGATTGAAGAATCCGGTCCAGATCATGATCGAAAATTTATAGTGGGAGTTTATATTGGAAACGAAATGATTGCTAAAGGAGAAGGTCTTTCCAAACAAGAAGCGCAAAGAAATGCAGCTGCCAAGGGGCTAGAGGTCAAGGGTTGGTAGAAAAAATATTGACAAGAGAGAATTTGTATATATACTAAAAAGTAACAATAACGTACTAAATCGCACTGATTAAGGTCTGTCTCAATGAAGACACTGCCAAAAATTTGGTAAAAAAGGTTTCGATAAAGTACGTTTAAGGAGAGCGGTATTTTCTAATAAAAATTTTTATAACGGGCTCTCTTTGGGGGTTGGGTGCGTGCCAGGTGAGATGTCACTTGCGATGCATACCCATCCCCCTTTTTTTTATTTTCCAAAGACAATAATTGGTGAATAAGTTATCCACAGGCTTATTTTTGTTTAAGTAGTAGTTGTTGTATAATATAAAAAAGAATAGAAGTATTGTTATATAAACAAAAAAACAATTAAAAAGTTAGATGAAATTAATTTTTTTTAAGTCAATAAAATTTTGGATATTTACAATATTTTTTTTTGTGTTAGCTTTTTCAGTTGGTATTAGAGTAAGAGCATCGGTAAGTGATAATGTTTCTGGATGGAGTTGGGGAGGCAGTGAAGAAACGGCGGATGGTAGTATTAATGGTAATGAGACAGGAGTAGGTTGGATTAGTATGAATAATGTGTCTTCTGGCGATGCTGCGATCTATGGAGTTAATATTCCGAATACCAATGGAAACCTTTCTGGCTATGCTTGGAGTGAAAATGTCGGTTGGATTACTTTCAATTCTTCTAATCTTTCTGGATGTCCTTCTGGAACCTGCACAGCTAGACGAGTTGATGATACCCTCAAAGGCTGGGCGAGAATTATGAGTTTACCTCAAGCTGGAATAAATGCTGGTGGTTGGGATGGTTGGATAAAGTTAGGTTCGGAGGTAGGAGATTCTGTTTTTTATGGTGTAACCATAAATCCAGCTGACGGAACTTTGAGCGGGTATGCTTGGAATGGAGAAAAGCTTAATGGTGATAAATATGAAGGTTTTGGCTGGATTGATTTTAGCTTGGCTAAAATAGGGACTCCAACTCCACCCCCTTCAGCGGTTCCTTGTACCGTCTCTCTTACATCAAATCCTTCCAGCATTGATTTAAATAATTCAATAACTTTATCTTGGACAGCTGATATCATAGCAGAATGGTGTATGATTTCAGGTAATGGTATTAACTATACTACGCCAGACCATCAATCTGAAGGTATGAGTTGGGGGGATCCTCAAAAGGTAATACCAATATCTGCAGGCAATCATCAATATACATTAAGTTGTTTTGATATTAGTGATGCTGCATGCGGAGGAGCTCAAACAAATGTAACTGTTGGTGATCCTTCTGGGGCAGGATCATCTTCAAAAAACCCTAAAGAAGTAGCACCTTAAATATTTTAAAAAATAAAAAAATGGATTCAGAAAATTTTAAAAAAGTAGGTTATATAATTTTAGGGATTATTCTCCTGGTTACTATTGTAATTTTTGGTTATTTTATCAAGGGAAAGTTTTTTAGCTCACAAGTTAAAGATACGGCACCTGATATTTCAGAAGAGAAAAACAAACCAAAAGAGAGTGAAGAAAAATCTTTAAAAGAAATTATAGATTCAACGACAGCTCCAGAAAATACAGAAAAAGTAGATAAAGAGGTTCTAAATAGTTTAACTGCTCCTTCCGGAACAAATGATAATTCCCAACCTGTTTCTGATGACATTCTAAAATCATTAACCGCTCCAAATAATTAAATAATTAATTTTTAAATAAAAATATGAAAAAAACCATTAAAGAACAAATAATTTTTTGGAGTGGAACGGTTACTATTGGGGTAGTTTTGGGGATATCTATCCAATTTGTTAGTGCCTGGGTAGGACCAGGCTCAGCACCTCCAGCTGGAAATGTTGAAGCACCAATTAACACTAGCAATATCGGACAGGCGAAGAAAGGCGGATTAGCTTTGGGAGCATATGGTGGCGCTCCCTCTACGGCATTAAGTGTAGTGGCAGCAGACTTAGGGATTTTTGCGGTAACTACCAAAAAAGACGCAACAGCGATTAAGGGATTTACTAAATGGGGAGGTACAGGATCTTCTGGAATTGGAATTCATGGATTAAGCTACTCCAATGGAACTGCAATTAAGGCAGAAAGTTTAGGAGGTGGAACTGCGCTTCAAGTTGTCGGAAAAACTTCAGCTACTGGTGATGTGGACTTTAATGGAGGAACTGTTGCGGGCGCCTTTAATGGATGTAGAGTTAAGAAGGTAACAAATGCTAATACCAATGATAAATGTTCTGTTAATTCTGGCACCTCTACAAATCATTCAACTTATTGTGGAGTGGTAAATTGTGGTAGTGACGAATATGCTGTTTCGGGGGGTGTGAGATGTGGAGGACAAAACTTAGCGGCTGATGATAGTTTCCCTCTTTGTGGATCCAGCGCATGCGGAAACAATGCGGACATCACTTCGGTGACAGGATGGCTAGGTGATTGTGATGTTGATGGTGGCACTACTAATAAAACTGAAGATGGTGGTGCGAGAGAAACATTTGCTATTTGTTGCAAGAAGTAACACAACGATTTGTAAAATATAAAAGCCGTCAGGGTTTTAATTACACCCTGACGGCTTTTTATTCATAAACTATTTAAGTAACTTGATAGTTTTTTTATATACATTTTGTTTGCATTGGATTCCTTTTATTCTTGCTCGTATCTTGAGTGATATTTTTTTTAGATTTTCATTTTCCAATCCTATGAGACCAAAACTAATGAATTCATCGGTGTCTATTTGAGAGTTTAAATTATAAACAGTATCCGAGTAAGTCTTTTTATAATTTGTCATTCCTCTCATGGAGCAGGTTATTGTCATCCTTTTCCCTTTAATTTTTCTAAAAGGAATGTTTAATTTTTTGAAATCCTTAAACCGAACTACTGGATAAATAATATATCCCGGCTGTATGTTTTTTGATATTATTGAGCATTCGGTTCCAATGCAATCGTTGGCATTATATAGAATAACCTCCATTTTTAAGTTGACTTTTTTTGATTTTGCATCTGAATTTTTCACGGCGACGGTGGCAAAAGCAAATGCAAAAACCAAGACCAAAACAAACACTCTGAAAATATTCTTCATTTCCAAGCCCTCCTTAAAGAGTAAAGTTATTTGATTTTAAAACTACTATCAGCTTTGTTTAAGCTGGTTAGAGTCTAGCATGAAATGCTAAAAAAGTCAATTTTAGGACAATAAAATATATTTTGTTTTTTTATTTTCCAAAAAACCTAAAATAGACTATAATTATTTCAGATTGCGTTCTGGATTTTTTTTATTTTAGAAAAAGATGTATTTAAAAAAACTTGAAATATCTGGGTTCAAATCTTTTGCTAGCAAAACCACGCTGGATTTTTTGCCGTCTTGCGAAACTAAGGAAAAAAAGCCTGCCCGCATTGCTGCACAAAGCATTGCAGGCGGGTGTGGGGTGACAGCTATCGTAGGACCAAACGGTTCTGGAAAGTCCAATATCGCTGACGCTATGCGCTGGGCCATTGGAGAACAATCTATGAAAAATCTTCGAGGCAAAAAAGCAGAAGATGTTATTTTTGCTGGTTCTGGAAAAAAAGCTCGATTGGGTAGTGCTCATGTTTCTCTCTTTTTTGACAATTCGGATAAAAAATTTCCTCTGGATTTTTCCGAGATTTCTGTCTCCCGAAAGATTTTTAGAAGCGGAGAAAGTGAATATCTTATTAATGGGTCTCGAGTTCGCTTGCAGGATTTAGTGGATATTTTAGCCAAGGCCGGAATTGGACGGGAGAACTACTCTATTGTTAATCAAGGAATGGCAGACGCGGTGCTTAATGCGTCACCCTTAGAAAGGCGAGCCATTATTGAAGAAGCTGCTGGAGTAAAACAATATCAAATAAAAAAGGAAAGATCCTTAAGAAAGTTAGAATTGACGGAAGATAATTTGGAAAAGGCTCAAGGACTGGTGGAAGAAATTAAACCTCATTTGAAGAGTCTTAAAAGACAGGCGGAAAAATCAGTTCAAGGAGAAAAAATTTCCAACGAAATGAAAGAAAAGCAATTTAAGCTTTTTTCTTTTTTATGGAAAAATTTTCAAGAAGAAAAAAGCCAAATCAATGAGAACAAGGAAGAGGTTGGAAGAAGAATGATGAATGTTCAAAGAGAAGTAGATAAGCTGAACGATTTGATTGCTCGCGAACCAAAAGAAACAGAAGAAAATTCCCAATTATTTCAGCTTGATAATGAGTTGAGAGAAAAAAGAAATAAGCTTAATCAATTGGAAAAAGAGAAATTGGTTTTAGAAGCTAGGATTGAAATTGAAGAAGAAAAACAGAAAAATAAGGTTATAATGCAGGAAATTAAACAGGAGGTGGCTGATGTTGATATTCAATATATTAAAGAAGGAATTAAACAGATTACGGAGGATCAAGAGCGCCTAATCGGAAGAATTAATAGCGCGGAAAAAATCGAAGATCTTCAGGATATCAAGGAATTTGCTCGCTCTATTTATCAACGCTTGTTTGATTTGAAAGGTGATATTGAGAAAGGTAAAAAAGAATCCTTAGCTGCTAGTATTATTGTGCCTAAAAAAACAGAGGAAGAGAAAGAATCTGAGTCAGAATCCCAAATAATTTTAGAATTAAAAGAAAAAATTGAGAAGGTAGCTAAGGAAATGTCTGATTTAGAAAATGAAATTATAAAAATAGAAAAAGAAATTGAAGAGGCTATAAGGGCGGATAAAGAAAAAAGACATACTTTTTTTGAAACTGAAAGAACTCTCCGCTCTAAGCAGAATGATCTAAATAATTTAAAAGACAAATTTAATGAGGCTAAAATATCTTTAGCTAAAATTGAAGTGCGCGAGGAAGATTTAAAGGCTGAAGTAGAGAAAGATTTAAAAATAAAGCCGGAAGAATTAACTGGAAAGGAAAATCTTCAGCCGGAAGAATTGGAAAGAGAAATTTCCAAGTTAAAATACCAACTGGAACAAATTGGAGGCATCGATCCTTTGATTGTTGAAGAATATCGAGAAACCAATGAACGGTTTGAATTTTTAAGTCGAGAGATATCTGATCTAGAAAAAGCTATTTTATCGCTCAAGGAAGTGATAAAAGAAATGGATCAAAAAATAGATAGTGTTTTTGATACCACTTTCGATGAGATTAATAAAGAATTTTCGAAATATTTTAGAATTATTTTTGGAGGAGGGAACGCAAGACTTTCCAAAGTAGCTGTTAAGAGTCGTCGAAGTCGGATTAAAGAAGCAGCTGAAGAAGAAAACGAAAATAAAGAGGATATTATTGAAGAAGAGAAAGAAAAAAGTAAGGATGAAATTGGTATTGATATTTTTGCCTCTCCACCCGGAAAGAAAATTAGTGGGTTAGCGATGCTTTCTGGAGGAGAAAGATCTTTGACTTCTCTAGCTCTTCTTTTTTCCATTATTTCTCATAATCCACCTCCTTTCTCAGTTTTGGATGAGGTGGAGGCGGCTTTGGATGAGGCTAATTCACGACGCTTTGGTAGAATCATTCAAGAGCTATCTAGTAAAACTCAGTTCGTGATTATTTCTCATAATCGGGAAACTATGCGCCAAGCTTCGCTTCTCTATGGAGTGACGATGGGGGAAGATGGGATATCTAAGCTTCTTTCGGTTCGATTGGACCAAGTTGGGCAAGGTGGAAAGATTGTGAAATAAAAAAATATTGGCTATAATAAAGGCAAATATAAATATAATAAAAAAATATGGCAGAAGAAAAAAATAATTATGATAAAATTACGGAAAGTCTCAGTGATGTGATAAACGCGGTAAATTTACTCAATGAAAAAATAGACAAGCAAGAAGTAAGATTAAATAATTTAGAGCAAAAAAAGGATGCGCCAGTTCCCTTAAATCAGATTGAGGCAACTATGCCTCAATCAACTTCTCCGGAGTCCGCAGTTAATCAAAATGACGTGCAGTCAACTCCTTCAGTAAGAAAGCAAAACCTAGAAGAAAATATTGGCGGAAAGTGGTTTGCTAAAATTGGAATCGCGGCTTTAGTCTTAGGCGTATCTTTTTTTCTTAAATATGCTTTTGATCAAGGTTGGATAGGCGAAACAGGAAGAGTGATTATTGGTATTCTCGTTGGATTGTCCTTGCTAATAATAGGAGAAAAAACTATTATAAAATATTCTACTTATGGTCAAATAACTTCATGAGGGGGAATTGCTATATTAAAGTGTCCTCCTTTGTTAAGACAGTAAAAGAGGTTGCATTTGTTAGATTTTTTAAAAATTACTTTGTTAAATATATTTGCTCCGGGGTTTTGT
>PFCG01000028.1:6662-22303 GCA_002773095.1 Candidatus Moranbacteria bacterium CG10_big_fil_rev_8_21_14_0_10_35_21 | reverse complement strand
TAACTGAAGCCCTGTTTTATTTTTTTGGAACTATTTAATAGCTTTCTTAACTTTCTTGGTTATCGCAGAAGTATTTTTTGCTCCCTCTTTTTTAGCGGTAATAGCCATTTTGCTGATAGATTTCCAATGCTTCTTGAGATCCGTAGCCAAGGCTGCAATTTCCGACTGGCCTGCTTTTTTTCCTTTCATATATTCTTTAGCCACAGTGTCAATAATCGCGTGATAGATCGGCTCTGTGATTTCTTGCGCTGTTTCAAGTTTTTCAACAACTTCTCCTTTCATTTTGATGGCCCATGATTTGGCATGTTGACGATGTTTTTTGCCTTTTGGTCCGAATAAAAAATAGGCTGTAGCTGCAAGTCCGGCCAGGCTGGCGCCCACTACGGCTAACTTTATCGCATTAGATTTGTTCACTTTCTTTGGCATAGCTTTATTATTTAAAAATTACTTATTATTTTGATTCTGAATCTTTTTTCGCATTACGCTTCCTTTTTCGCGCCGGAGGAAAAAACATTCGGAAAAGCATATTTTCTTCCAGCTTTTCTTTGAGATCCAAAACAAACTCTTCCGAATCTTCAAAATGGCTTTGCAACTTTTCTGAAATTTTGTATAAATTTTTGCCAGCCTTAATGAAATAAAGCAAAACGATGCAAAATAAAATTGTCAGAATCACTGATGAAATGGAGGAGATAAAGAAAAAAATGTCGGCTTTGAGCAATGTTTCCATATTTCACATTATACTACGCCGCAAACCTCTTGCATAGAGGTTGCGACGTATAAACTGGAGCTACAGAACGCTGCGTCCTTGCAGAAGGCGCACCACAATCAAAACTAGCGCGATTACTAGAAGAATATGAACTAGTCCTCCTAGTGTATAGGAGCTGATGATTCCCAAAAACCAGAGAACCAGCAAAACTACAATTAGTGTCCACATATATTTTTTGTTAATTGATTAATTATTTTTCTTGGCTGTCCATTTTTGAAGCCGCTTCCGGTGTGGAAACAGTCTTGCCCATCAAGAAAAGTTTGATGATACCGGTGGCAATGATCCAATAGACGAACATGGCAAGCAAAGTGGTCCATTCAAAAATGTTTCCGTCGACCTTGGTCATGCGAAAGACGCTGAGGAAAGGAGCGGTAAAAATGTAGGTCGTGCCGTAGATAAAGCTTGTGAATCCAGCGACTGGGTTAGCGGCAAATAATTTTAGGACAAAGCGGAAAGCGAGTAATATTTCCAACAGTCCCAAAAGATACCACACAATTTGGGTTCCGCGATAGAGGGGCTTGGTGCTGGGAGAATTTGATGAGTCCATATGATTGTTGTTAGGATTGTTAATTAATAATTGGTTGTGAATCTTTCTAGGTCTTGTTAATATTTAAAAAATTAAGTTAAGTGTCAGATTTTTTGAGAGTTGTTTTTTTAGGCAGATATTTGAGCAAAGCCTCTTCAATCAAGGCAGTCAGGCTTCTTTCCTCAACAATAGCCCGAATCTTCGCCTGTTTCAAAAGTTCAGGATTGAGAAAGAGAGTTACCCGTTGTTTTGCAATTTTTGTCATAATGATATTTTTGTAAGTTACAAGTAGTTGCAGTTGTTGTTAATACACCGGGCGAAGGATTATATTTTATAATTGTTGTTAGTCGAGGACCGTCCTCGACTAAACCTCGACTAAACATCCAAATTAATTAGAGGCCTCTGTAGAGGCCTCTAATTTGTTCTAAGATTTATTTCATGATATGATTAAATTATGAACAAAAGGAGATTAAAAGCCGTTACACTTTTGGGAATTGACCGTTTAAATTTACCCCATTTGCTTCAAATTCGGTTTTCGTGTAATATATCCATAGAGTTAATTAAACTAATAAAAAAACTATGCCAAAAGCGACATCAGCTTTTATGAAGCCTATGACAATCAGCGCCGAATTGGCGGAGGTTGTGGGAGCAGGTCCAATGCCAAGATCCGAAGTGGTCAAAGCCCTCTGGGTCTACATCAAGAAGAACAATCTTCAGGATCCGTCCAAGAAGCGCAACATTATTGCTGACGAAAAACTAAAGGTAGTTTTTGGAGGAAAAGCGGTTGTGGATATGTTTGAAATGACTAAGCTTGTTTCAAAGCATCTTTCATAATCTTTTGATTGAGATAATGAAAAAACAGGGCTAATTTAGCCTTGTTTTTTTTGACTCTTGACAGAAAATAACCAAGTGCTAAGATAAGCATCACAGGAATTAAAATTGAATAAGCATCTAATAAATAGAAGGATTTGTCCGGATTCAGGAACTAAGATAGATTTGCATCAAAAAGGCCCAAAGGCCTTTGGCAAATCTCCCTCTATTTTTATTTTTTGCAAAAATTTGAACAAATAACTTATGTCGCAAGACAAAGAATTAGTTAAATTCGAGGGAACAGTGGAGGAAACTCTGCCAAGCACAACCTTCCGAGTGAAACTGGACAATGGTCATCTTATTCTCGCCCATATTTCGGGCAGAATGAGAGTGAATTATATCAGATTGCTTCCGGGAGACAGGGTATTGGTGGAAATGAGTCCCTACGATTTGACCAAAGGCAGAATAACTCAAAGGCTAAGATAAAATTTTTTTATGAAAGTTAGAGCATCTGTAAAAAAAATATGCGATAATTGCAAGCTAGTCAAAAGAAAAGGCAAGCTTTTTGTCGTTTGCTCCACGCCTAAACATAAGCAAAGACAAGGTTAATATACAAAAAATATGCTAAGAATTGCCGGAGTCAACATCCCCGATGACAAAAGAGTGGAAATATCTTTGACCTATATCTATGGAATAGGTTCTTCCGCAGCGGCCAAAATTTTGGATTATCTTAATATTTCAAAAGAAGCCCGCGTGAAAGATCTTTCGGAAAAAGATCAGAACCGCATTCGGGAATATATGGAAAAGGAACACAAAATTGAAGGAGAATTGAAACATGAAATCAGGACTAACATTAAGAGATTGAAAGAAATCGGAAGCTATCGCGGAATTAGACATCAAAGAGGGTTGCCCGTTAGAGGACAAAGAACTAAAACCAATAATCGGACCGTTAGGGGTAATGTGAGAAAAACTATGGGAAGCGGAAGGGTTAAGACAGAAAAAACTTAATCAATAATTTGATCCAGATGGATAAAGAAACAGGTAAAAATATTGATGAGCCTAAAAAAAAGACTGAAAAATCAGAACCGGTTTTAGAGGAGGAGCAAAAAGGAAAAGATAATCTCGATAGTAAAGCTGCTAAGAAAAAGGCCAAAAAAATCAAAAAGCAATTTCAAAAGGGGAAAGCTATGATTAGATGTACTTACAACAATACTATTATCAGTATAACTGACTTAAATGGAAATGTTTTGGGTTGGTCATCGGCTGGACTATTAGGATTCAAGGGAGCTAAAAAGTCTACCCCTTATGCGGCTGCCCAAGTTATGGCCAGCGTAAGCGAAAAAGTTCAAAAATTTGGAGTAAAAGAATTAGACGTTAAAGTTAAAGGAGTAGGGAGCGGGCGAGAATCTTCTATTCGAGCTTTAGTTAGTAACGGATTTGACCTCACTTCCATTAAAGATATGACACCCATTCCTCATAATGGATGCCGACCGAAAAAACCAAGAAGAGTATAATTAAAAGGGATATTTTTATGGCCAGGAATTTAGATGCAAAATGTAGAAAATGTCGAAGATCAGGCGAAAAGCTTTTCTTAAAAGGTGATCGTTGTTTTTCTCCTAAATGTGGATTTATCAGGAAGGCTTATGCTCCAGGAATGCACGGAAAAAAGAAGACCAGAGGAGGGCAAAGTGAATTTGGTCATCAGTTGGCAGTGAAACAGAAAATAAAAAGAATTTATGGTATTTTGGAAAGACAATTTCATAAACATTTTGAAGAAGTTAAAAATAAACCAGGAGTAACGGGTGATTTGCTTTTGCAAAGACTGGAAATGAGATTAGATAATGTGGTTTATCGCATGGGCTTCGCTTCTTCTAGAGCGCAGGCTAGACAATTAGTTAATCATGGTCTCATTAAAGTGAACGGGAAAAAAGTAACCATTCCTTCTTTTAAGGCTAAAATTAGCGATATTATTTCGGTTAACGAAGTGAAACAAGAGAAAACTTATTCTAAAAATTTAGAAGTTATAATTAAGAATAAAAAAGATTTTCCTTCCTGGATAAGCTTTGATAACCAAAAGATGGAAGGAAAAATAGTCAGTACTCCCGTAAAGGATGAAATTGGAATCAATGTTGATGTTCAAGTAGTGGTAGAATCTTATTCACGTTAAATAATGATTATTAATAATTAATCATTCCCGATTTTTCGGGAAAAAAAATATGCAATCAATAACACTACCTCATAAGCCAAAGACTAGCACGGTCTCTAAGGAGGTCGGTAAATTTGAAATAGAAGGATGCTATCCCGGATATGGGACAACCTTGGGTAATTCCCTAAGACGAGTGCTTTTGTCATCTCTTAGTGGTACAGCCATAACTTCGGTTAAAATTAAAGGAGTAGATCATGAATTCTCTACTATTTCTGGAGTGCTTGAGGATGTAATCCAAATCATCCTAAACCTAAAACAAGTTAGATTTAAATCATATAAAGATGAGCCGATTAAGGCCGTCCTTAAGGCTAAGGGAGAAAAAGAAATTAACGCCGGTATGTTTAAATGTTCTTCTGATTTGGAAGTAGTTACTAAAGATGCTCACATTGCTACAATTACTAACGCAAAGTGTGAATTAGAAATAGAAATTGAAGTGGAGAATGGAATCGGTTATGTACCAGTGGAACAACAAGAAAAGAAAGAAAAGGAAGTTGGAGTGATTGCCGTAGACGCTATTTATACTCCCATCAGAAGAGTAAATTATTCAGTGGAAAATATGCGAGTGGGGAAAAGAACTGACTTTGAAAAAATCACTTTAGAAATCTCTACTGATGGAAGTATTACTCCTCAAGAGGCTTTTTCCTCAGCAGTAAAAATTCTGGTGGATCAATTTTCAGTAATGTTAAAAATGAGTGATCCAAAAGAAGAAAAAAAACCAGAAGAAAAAAAGATAGTGGCCAAAAAAGTAGCTGAAAAAACAATTGTGCCCAAAGAAGATCCTAAAAAAAATTTAGTGGTTGATTTGAAGGGACTTTCAGCTAGAACTCTAAATGTTTTAGAAAAAGGTAAAATTTCTTCAATTGCCGATATAATTAAGATGACGGAATCAGAATTAAACGATTTAGAAGGAATGGGTGCCAAGGGAATTAAAGAAATAAAGAAAGCTACTGGAGATTTTGGGCTGAATTTAAAACAAGATAAACAAGAAGGGTAAAATAATTTATGCAACACTTAAGAAAAAAGAGAAAATTTAGAAGAGAAAGAAACCAGAGAAATGCCTTAATAAAGTCTCTTTTTGATGGTTTGGTTTTGCATGAGAAAATAAAGACTACCGAAGCCAAGGCTAAGGAAATTCATAGTCTGATCGATAAAATCATTAACCGAGCTAAAGAAGCTCAGAAAAAAGAAAAAAAAGTGGCGACTATTAGACTTTTATCTAAGGTGTTAAATAAAAGTACGGTCAAAAAACTTTCTGGAAAATTCATAGAGAAATTCAATGAAAGAAAAAGCGGTTACACGCGAGTAATAAAACTAAGTCCCAGAAAGAGTGATAACGCCAGAATGGCGATAATAGAATTTGTATAACAATTTTATGGATGAAGCTAAGAAAAAAATTGAAAGAAGGTTTGTTCTATTCGATGCCGATGGAAAAATATTAGGTAGACTATCTACGGAAATAGCGACGGTTTTGCGTGGAAAAAATAAGGTAGATTTTGCCCCGCATATTGATGCTGGAGATTTTGCTGTAGTTATTAATGCTGACAAGATTACTGTGACAGGAAATAAAATGGAAGGCAAAATATATCACACCTTTAGTGGATATCCTGGAGGAATTCGATCTATAAAATTAAAGGATCAATTAATCAAAGACTCCAGAATGGTTATTAAAGATGCAGTTTATGGTATGCTTCCTAAAAATAAATTGAGAGATAGAATGATGCCTAGACTCCTAGTCTATAAAGATGAAAAGCATGACCACAGAATTGATTTAAGTGTTAAATAAAAAAAATGGCTCAGAAAGAAACGCAAAAGAAAAAAGAAGAGGAAATTAAAAAGGAAAGTAAGTCTTCATCCGAGAAGTATTTTTATGCTGTTGGACGGAGAAAAGAAGCCGTGGCTCAAGTGAGAGTTTTCCCTTCCAGCAAAAGCCAGGCCAAAATTGAAGTGAATGGAAAAGAACTAACTAAATATTTTGGGATAGTAAGATTACAGGAATCAACAACAAGTCCATTAACTATAACTGGTCAGGAAGAAAAGTTTCGTGTATCTGCCAAAGTTTCCGGAGGAGGAATAACTGGGCAAGCAGAAGCTATTCGATTGGGTATTGCCAGAGCGTTAGTGAAGATGGATGAAAATTTTAGAAAAGTGTTGAGAGGAGCTGGTTTCTTAACCAGAGATGCTCGAGTAGTAGAAAGAAAGAAACCTGGGCTCAGAAAAGCGCGCAGAGCTCCTCAATGGGCAAAACGCTAATTTGAAATATTTGAATAAAAACCTCCGATTAATCGGAGGTTTTTTGTTTAAAATTATATTCTGAATTTTTTACAAGGCTGAAAAATTTGTAAGATATGAAGTTAGTATTTTTTTATAACCCTAATATATTGGAAGGTTCTAGAAAGATTATAGAAAAAATCCCGTTAGTTTTTTCGTTTGGAATATTATCAGTAAAAAATAATTTTTCTTCGGCGTTATTATAAATTAAAAAGCTTGGGGTTTGAGTTTCAGTTATATCCACATAATTTGATCGATCACGGGTATCTATTTCCACCATTCTCAGCTGTTTATTATCGCTAAAAATTATATGTTCATAATCTTTGAACCACTGAATATTTTTAATGGGCTCGGAATAACGAATAATATTTTGAATTTCATCTTCCGATCGATTAGGTTGCACCATCCAATCTCGAAGAAAATAAACAGAAGCTTCATAGTCAGTCCAAAAGAGTAATTTTTTACCATCATTGGAAAATTGTAGACTCATAATTTCGTCTCCTATTTTCTTGAAATAATTTTCGTGTTCACCTTGATTAAAAATAAAAAGTTCGTTGGCTTGATTTATAAAGGCTATTCTGGTCTCGTCATAAACAATTAATTTCTTGATTGGAAGCACCGGCGAAAGAGGAAATTGGTTGGTTATTTGTATTTTTTCTCCTGATCCGTCTAATTCTGATTTGTAAATTAGCTCATTGGGCTGTTCAGAGAAATAAACAGCGTTATAGGACAATTCATAAGCGGAAACATCTTCTGAAATAGCAATTATTTCCGAAGCCTTTTTTACATTAGCTCGGTAAAGAGTTTTTTCGCTAATAAAAAATAAATAGTCTTTATCTTTGGGATCCCAGCGAGCCTTACTTAAATTATTCTTCCCAGTTAATTGATTCAGAATAGAAGTTTCTTCGGTTTTTAAGTTAATAATAAAATAATATATTTCATTATCTTCGGCTGAAACTTTTTTTACTGGTATGGAGAGATAATCTTCTTCAGGGGACCATTCTATGTTTTCCTCAGCTTCGGTTTCAATAAATTTCCAACCATTGAGAAAAAAATTCTTTTCTACTAAATTGCTTCTGGTTTCCAGAATGCCTACCTCTAGATTGGATCCCGCTTCTTTAACATAGGCGAGGCGACGATTTTTAGGAGAGATAAAAAATTTATTTACATCAGAAAGATTGTAGGGTGTTCTTTCATAGGAATTTCTGGCTAAAACAATATTCCAAAATTCGCTGGAAAGTCCACTATGAATATCTATTTTTTTGCTCCAAGATTGAAAGCCTTCATTTGTGATTTTAATTTCATAATCGCGGGGAATTAAGCCAGATATATTAAAAGAATTGTTTATACGATTTATCTTTCCCGATTTAACCAATTCTCCATCCAGATAAACAGTGGGATTTTTGGGGTTTACTTTTAGGGAAAGAGTACCGCTATGAACAAAAACACCTCGATTTAAATCGAAGTTAAGCCCAGTAGCTCGCATAATAATTGCTGGAGCAATTACCAAGAACAGAGCTGCTAGTGTCCAAAAGAATATGGATCTTTTTACTTTTTCCATATCCATTATAGTAGCTTCAAAAAATGTTTTTGTCCAGTTTAAATGACCGTTGACAAAGGGTAAAACAGGGTGTATACTGATTTTACGTAATTATTTTAAGTTGATTAATTGTATGTTAGCCGTAATTAAAACTGGTGGAAAACAATATAAAGTTAAGCCAGGAGACAAAATTAAAATTGAAAAAATTGAAGGTGAAGAAGGAGATAAAGTTTTATTTTCCGAAGTGCTTCTTTTGGATGATGAAAAAAGTCTGAAAATTGGAACTCCATTGGTTAAGGGAGCCAAAGTAGAAGGCAAAATTATTAAAACCGCTAAAGCCAAAAAAGTTGTTGGAATAAAATTCAAAGCTAAAAAAAGATATAAAGTGAAATTTGGACATCGTCAGATTTTAACCGAAGTAGAAATTGTAAAAATCGCTTAAATTTAGAAAAATTAAAAACTCCCAGAAAGTCGTTTGACTTTCTGGGAGTTTTTTTAAGCACTTATTTAAAAAATCTTTTTACCTTCTTTCTTGCTTTTTCAATAAATATATTTGAAAATATTCTTCCTTTCATAAGACCTATTTCTAAAACCTTTTCTCCTCTTTGGTTTTCTAAATACCCAGTGAAAAAAAATTTCTTGCCGTTCATTTCCAATAAGCTAGCAAATATCTTAATTTGATCGCCTGAATGTATTTCATCCGTAAAAGATATGTCTCTTATCCAGGTTAATCTTGGATTTCCTTTGATTTCTTTTCCTGCCATTTTTAAAATCAAAACAACGCAAGCCTGTGCAAAAAACTCTGCTGATACAAGGCCCGGGTAAACAGTTCCGTTAAGATGTCCAGTTAAAATAGGATCTCCTTTCTTAACATTTTTGTAAGCGACAATTTTTTTATTAACAGTATCAATACTTATGACACCATCTAATAGAAGAAAAATTCCCGTGTAAAAACGAGCCAAAAGCTTTTCTAAACCTTCTCTGTCTATAAGCATCTTAATCCTCCTTAAGGTTATATTTTTAAATTACAATTGTCTATTATAGCATTTCCCGGCGGTTTGTCAAGGAAGCTGATAAGGTCGTTTCGTCGGCGTATTCAATATCTCCACCAGTAGCTAAACCACGCGCTAGGCGCGTAATTTTCACGTTTAGGGGTTGTAATTGCTTCTTTAGGTAAAGAGAGGTGGCATCGCCTTCAGTAGTCGGATTAGTGGCCAAAATGACTTCTTCTATTTTTTCTTTTTTAATTCTATGAATAAGTTCCGGAATTTTTAGTTCGTTTTTTTCTCCAGCTTCGGAAAAAATAAGTCCACCCAAAACATGGTAAAGGCCAGCATAAGATCCGATTTTTTCCAGAGAGATAATATCTAATGGTTCTTCCACCACGCAAATAATTTTTTGATTACGCTTAGTATTTTTACAAATTTCACATAAATTTTCTTCAGCAATGTTGAAACATTTTCCACAAATTTTAAGATTTTTTATTTCTGCTAAATTTAGGGCAAAGTCCTTAATTTTATTTACTGGTTGTTTAAATAAATGCAAAACTAGCCTCTCAGCCATCTTTGGTCCGACTGAGGGCAATGAAGCAAAGTTGTCGATTAATTTTCTAAATGATTTAGGATACATAATTTAATAATTTTTAATTTCCAATTTTTAATTTTATAAATAAATTATAAATATCTAAATTTTTAAACATTTAAGCATTAGAAATTATTTAAAAATTATAAAATTAAAAATTTTATTCCGTGTGTGCTCTTTCCAATGATTTAAAAGTCGTTGAATTCTCATTGAAATATAGTGAAATTCTACCTACTGGTCCATTTCTGTGTTTAGCAATATGCACTTCTACAATATTTTTGTTTGGAGTATCCGGTTTTTCGCGATCTTCTCGGTAAAGGAACATAACGATGTCAGCGTCCTGCTCAATAGATCCTGATTCACGCAAATCAGATAGTTTTGGTATTTGTGGGCTACGAGATTCCACAGCTCGAGATAACTGGGAAAGAGCAATAACTGGAATATTTAATTCGCGAGCCAATTGTTTCAAGGCGCGGGAAATTTCAGAAATTTCATTCACACGATTATCTCCGCCAGAACGTCCTTCCATTAATTGTAAGTAGTCAATAATAATTACTCCTACCTTATGTTCAGCCTGTAGCCTTCTGGCCATGGTTCTAATTTCCATAATATTGGCCGTTCCGGTGTCATCAATAAAAATTGGGGCTTCACTTAAAACTCCCATAGCTTCTCCAATTCTTTGAAAATCATCATCACCCTCTTCTGATTTTAAACGTCCTGTTCTTAATCTCCAAAGATCTACTCCAGCTTGAGCGGCTAGCATCCTATCAATTAGCTGGTCTGAGGACATTTCCAAAGAGAAAATACCTACTGGAATTTTTTCTTGAGTAGCGATATTTCTGGCTAAATCCAAAGCCAAAGTAGTTTTTCCGATAGAAGGGCGAGCGGCTAAAATAATCAAATCTGATTTTTGAAAGCCGGCTAGAATATTGTCCAAGTCTGGAAAGCCGCTAGGAGTGCCACGCAATTTGTGATCACCTTTATGTAGTTCATCAATACGGTTGAAAGCGGCTTCCAAAATATTTTTTATAGGTACGAAATCTTGTTTGATATATTTTTGGGAAACAGCAAATAAACTTTGTTCGGCTTCGTCCAGAATTTTTTCCACATCTTCCGATTCCTTATAACCCATTTCCACGATTTTGGACGCAGAAGTAATCAACTTTCTCAAAGTGGATTTTTTTTGCACCACCTTAGCATAATGAGCAATATTAGAACTAGAAGGAACAGAATTAACTAAATCGGTTAGATAACTGGAACCTCCAATTCTTTCTAACTGTTTTTTTTCTTCTAATTTATTAGATAAACTCAAAACATCAATCGGTTCTCTTTCTTCATAGAGTTCCAATATTGCATCATAAATAGTGTTATGCGCATCTTTATAAAAATCTCCTGTTTTCAAAAGATCAGCTACTTTTATAATAGCGTCTTTGTCCAACATTAAAGCGCCCAAAACTGATTGTTCAGCTTCAATATTATGAGGAGGCATTTTTATTTCTTCTGTATTTTTCCTTGCCATAGTTATTCAAGTATATCAACTGAGGCATTAAAATCAATTCTTAAAAGTACCCACTTTATCAAGTGTTTATGAACAATTGACGAATAATAGTTAAAATGTTCTAAAGTGATTTATCTAAAATATTTTTAATTTCTTTCAGACTTTTTACTTGCACCAGTTTTTGGCGAAGTTCTGAAGCGCCGGGAAAACCCTTTACGTACCAAGATAAATGCTTTCGGATTTCCAGTAGGCCTTTTTCTTTTTTATCTTGATAAATAAATTTAGCATGTTCCAGCATGACTTTTTTTATCTTCTTAAAATCGTATTCTGTGTACTTTCCTTTTTTCAAAATATCTTTAATTTGTTGGAAAATAAAAGGCTTTCCCCAAGATCCGCGGGCGATGCCGAGGCCGTCCAGAAGGGGAAATTCCTGCATAATTTTTTGGGCGTCTTCCAGCGTAGTGATGCCACCGTTGGCTAAAATAATTTTTCCCGGAATAATTTTCTTAATTTTTTCAGCGATGGCAAAATCCACTGGGCCGGAAAATCCGCCTTCATAAGTTCGCCCATGAACCATCACGGCTGAGAAGGGGAGGTCTTTAATATTTTTAATAAATTGAATGGCATCCATATCGCGTAAACCAGCGCGGATTTTCAAAGAAACCGGAAGAGAAGTATTTTCGCAAACGGCAGAAATAATTTCTCGGGATAACTTTTTGTTTGGCATTAAAGCACAACCGGAACCGTGGCCAAAAACTTTTTTGGCGGGACAACCAAAATTAATATCAATGCCATCTGGCCCGCCCGCATCGCTACGCGAGAAAGCTCGCTTGCGAAGCGTTGCGGGCGGGTTTGATTTCATGTTGGTAATTATTTTAGTAGCCACAGCAAAATGTTCCGGTTTATTACCAAAAAGCTGAACGACATAAGGTCGTTCCTTGGCATTAAATCTAAGCATTTCTAAGGTTTTTTGAGGCTTATAGAATAATGCAGAAACACTGGCCATTTCACTATATACGACATCGGCGCCGTATTTTTTGCACATTTGGCGAAAAGCCGAGTCGGTAATTCCCGCCATCGGCGCCAAAGCCAGAATTGCTTGCCCGCCTCTGGAGGGGTATTTTAATTTTTTCCAAAAATTAATGTTTTTCATGTTTATTTAATATAACAAAAAAATCAAAAATAACAAAAAAAGAAACCCCTTGCAAAATTAAATTTTGCAAGGGGTTTGGATTTAAAGAACTTTTTAGTTAAAAATTATTTTTCTGTTGGTAATAATAATTACTAAAACTATGGGCCAAAATAATGCTGCAATAAGAATATATGAAAAATCAAGCAGCATATCAGACCATATGTTATCTCTAGAGCGAGCTTCTGTTCCTGCGATAGTTCTAATCTCGCTTCCAGAATTGAATATGGAGAAGATATTAAAAAAATCAACAAAAAAGGAGGTGAAGAAAGATGTCAAATGTAAAAATAAGGATTCCACAAGTTCAAAGAAAAATCACAAACAATCAAAGCATCGTAGATGTTGCAGGCAAAACTGTTGCGGAAGCTATTGATGATCTGATCAAACAATTTCCCGAACTGGAAAAGAGAATTAAGAATGTAGAAGGAGAAATTAATAAATTTCTCATCATTGCCTTAAATAATGAAGATATAAGGTATAATGATAAGCAGCTTCAAGCCGAAGTGAAAGACGGAGATGAAATTTCTCTCATACCTATGGCAGCTGGCGGATAATCGTCGCCAAAAACTGAAAGCAGTTCTGAAAATTCAGAGCTGCTTTTAAATTTTGGCTTGTTTAAAGTATAAAATTTTAAAAAGTGGCAAATCCATTTGACAAAATTGTAGAAATATGCATATAATACAATCTTCGGTTCTTTTAAAATAAATTAAATTTCTAATATGCACACACTAAAAAAGGAGTAAGACATGGGAAAATTAGGTCTGGGAGATATTTTAACCGATTTTTTTAATGACATTGAAAAGGCTTCTAAAAAAGCCAAGAAAGAGATAGACAATCTATCTATCAGTTTTTCTGAAAACTTATCTAAAATCGAAGGGTTTTCACAGAAAAAAGCGACTAAAGTTCTGGAACTTCTTCAAAATAGCGATAGCTTCAATGCAATGGTAAAAAAATTAAACGAAAGAAAAGATGCCAGTTCTTCCGTAATAATAGCGGCGGCAACTTTCCCAAATGGCAAATTTCTAACTTCCCGAGCCATTGCAGAAAGGTTTGAGGAGTTAGGATTCAATCCCATTCGCACAATGTTTTTGCATCAAATAATCAGTAAATTTAAGAGAAGTCGTAACAGGGGCAAAGAAATGATAGAAAGTTTAATTGATGCCAAGAATGTAACTTCTTCTCATAAAAGAAGAGTCCGGCATGTGGTTTGCTTAAATTACATGGGAAGAAAGTCGGCAGGCTTTATAAGCCGGCAGATGGGATGCGCTTTACTTGTCCGCCGCATTCTCGGGTCAGGAATTGATAATTCAACTTTGACGAGATCTATTGATAATTTGGAATTGTCAGGCAGGGCTAATAACGTCCTTAAAATGGCAAAAATTGAAACTATCGGAGAATTGATTTCTAAAAAAGAAGAAAATCTAAGGAAATTAAAAAATTCCAACGAAGAAGTTATAGTCAGTATTATTAGAGCCTTATCTCACTATAACCTTTCTTTGACTCTGTAGCTTGAAACAAAAAAAGACCAATTGCGGATTGTCGCGGTTGGTCTTTTTAAATTTCCACTCAAAATGGTTTACTACCTTATATCATCATAGGGTAGTAAAAAGGATTAAAGTTTTTTGATCTGATATTCATTATCCTTCAAATCTTCAATTGTATATCCCAATTTTTCAATTTCCTTTCGCAAATCATCAGATTTTTGGAAATCCTTGGTTTGTCTGGCTGATTTTCTGGCTTCGGCTATTTTGGTAATATTTTCCGGAATTTCAATTGTCGTTTCAGCGATTGCTAAGCCTAGCACTTTATTTATTTTCTCCCAGAAAACCAAAATATTTTTTGCCTCGGCTGTTCCCAATTTATTATTTTGCAATAATTTATTTGTTTCGGTTATCAAATCATATACCACCGACAAAGCCACAGGGGTATTAAAATCATCATTCATCGCTTTTTCAAAATCTTTTTTATATTTTTCCAAGTCGATAATATTTTCTCCACTTTCCGACTTAGAAGTCCAACGTCTAAGTCGCAAGTTTATAATAAAATCGGTTATTCTTTTTAGATTGCTTTCGGCTTGCGCCAAAGAATTTTCTGAATAACTAATCGGACTGTGATAATGCGAACTCAAAATCCACAATCTCACAACCATCGGGTCATATTTTTCTAAAACTGCTTTGATGGTAGTTTGATTCTTGAGTGACTTGCTCATCTTGGCTTCTTCAATATTCACCATGCTCCACAGCACCCAGAAATTGGCCATTTTTTCTCCTAAATGCGCTTCGGATTGAGCAATTTCATTTTCATTGTGCGGAAAAATATTTTCATTCCCTCCGCCATGGATGTCAAAAGTTTCACCAGCAAAAATATCGGAGCTCATCACACTACATTCAATATGCCAACCGGGATAACCTTCACTCCATGGACTTGGCCATTTCAAAATATGTTCCGAATTGGCTTTAATCCACAGTGCGAAATCCAAGGGATTTTTTTTCTCAGGATTTTTTTCTACGCGTGCGCCTTCCAAAAGTTCATCGGTTTTCCGCCCGGAAAGTTTTCCATATTGTGGAAATTTTTCCACAGAAAAATAAACCGAACCATTGGCTTCATAAGCGATGTCTTTTTCAATCAAATCAGCTACAAATTTAATAATTTGCGCGATATATTGCGTAGGACGAGGATTAAAGCTGGCCTTTTTGATATTCAAGCTAGTGAAATCTTCTTCGCAGGATTGAATATATCTGTCAGCGACATCCAGCGGATTAATTTTTTCTGCTTTAGCTATTTGTTCAATTTTATCTTCACCAACTTCTGCATCGTGAACCAAATGTCCAACATCGGTATAGTTCATGATATACCTCACTTCTAGTCCAGAATATTCCAGATGACGGCGAATGGTGTCCATGTTCACATAACCTCGGGCATGCCCAAGATGGCAATGGTCATAAACGGTTGGACCACAAACATACATCCCGACTTTGCCAGGGTGAATAGGTTGAAACTCTTCTTTAGTTTTAGTCAATGTATTATATATTTTCAGCATAACAAATGGGTTACTGTTGAATTGAAAGTCATTTTAGCTTATTATATCAATGAAAGCCAAGATTGACAAAAAGAGGAAAGTAGCTAATAATAGTCTATGCGCAAATTATGTCTCCTTTTAATCAGAATATATCAAAAAACCCTGTCCTTGGATCACGGTTTTTTATCCAGAATTACTTCCGAAAGGCTTTGTCGGTTTCATCCGACTTGCAGTGAAT
>PFCG01000028.1:681-6646 GCA_002773095.1 Candidatus Moranbacteria bacterium CG10_big_fil_rev_8_21_14_0_10_35_21 | reverse complement strand
TCGGTTTCATCCGACTTGCAGTGAATATACCTATCAAGCCATTGAAAAATTCGGAGTGCTGAAAGGAATTTGGTTAGGGCTAAAAAGAATTGTGCGTTGTCATCCGTGGAGTGAAGGAGGCAATGATCCAATACCAAAAGAATAATTCGCTAAATGGCGTTTATATAGAGAAAGTGTTCATTAAAAATATGCTAATTTTTTTACAGAAAGAAAGATTTTATTAAGGAGAATAAAATATGCTAAAGAATAATAAATATAATGCAAAAATTTTAAGACAAACTCCAGTAGAAATCCCAGAACAACCAAAATGTGGCCAGCTAAAATATTCATCCAGTTGCAGAAATCAAAGAGATAATCCAAAAGCAAATAAGATATGCACGGAGTGTGATTATTTTGTAATAAAAATTAATCAGTAAAACCTTTTAATGGAGGAGGGTTCTGCGTATGAATCAAATGATCGAAGGCGCATCTTTTTCGGCTGAAGATATTTGCGATCATCCAGATCGGAAGGATATTCGAAAAACTACAGATGAAGACCGGCTAAAGATTGCATTGCGGGAAAATATTTTTACCAATCGGGATCCCATTTGTGTCAATTGCATGAAATGTATTTGTCCCAAAAGTGATGCAGATGAAATTCCGTGTGAAAATTGTGACTATGAAAAATCGTGTTTAATTAGTGAAAAAGAGATGTGTACTTATAAAAAAATATGCCAAGTAGGGATTGTATCAGAAGAACAGGGATGCTTGCTAAAAATGATGATGTCTTCGGAAGATAGTAAGAAAATATCTAAACACGATCTTTATAATCCCAAGAAAGATATGTGCAGTGTTTGCTATATTAAAAGTAAGTGTGAAGGTCAGTAATTATTTCGGGGAGGAAAAAAATGCGTGAAATCTTTGTAGGTATATGTGTGTTTGTTATTGCTGGAATTTTATTTGTTGCTGTTTTGGTAGCACTTGATTATATTAGTCCAATTGTAAATGACAAAATTATTCCGATTGCTGGAGAGAATGTTAATAATATTGTGGATAGTATTGCTACAGGGTTTAATCAAAATACTTTTTTCTCAAAAACAATCATAATTTTTTTGGGAAAAACAATTGTTGGCATAGCAGTCTCTGGCATATTGATAGTCACCTTCTTTATAATAGGTGACAGTGCACTTGATAAGTGGGAAGAAAAAAAGTGTAGATGGCAGATTGAAAAATCATTTAAAGAAGCTAAAAATATTCCTAAATGTTAGGAATAAAAGTCTCAAGGCGTTGATTAAAATTAATCGACGCCTGTTTTTTTATTCCAAAAATACCCCGCACTAACTTTTGGAAAAATTAAATTTACGATAATTAATAAAAATCATAGTTAAAATGGTAAATAAAGCTAAAATAAACGCCTTTCTTTTTAAATCACTAGGTGGTTCATCCAAAAGTTAGTGCGGGGTTGACAAGTTTTCATGGTAGTATAAAATAACTATTAGCACTCGGACTTGACGAGTGCTAAAGACCTGCTATAATAGAATATATGCCCGGCAGTGAAACTTCGATCACTGTCCAAAAGGCAGTAATAAATAATATTAAATCGAAGTTCTACTACGGGGATGAACACTCGACAAGAAGAAATCTTTTCCGCGTTGATTGAAGAATACACCGAATCGGCCGTGCCGGTTGGGTCCAAAGTTTTGGCGGAAAAATACGGATTGAAATTCAGTTCTGCCACCATCAGAAATGATATGGCAGTTTTGGAGAAAGAAAAATTTATTTATCAACCCCACACCAGTGCTGGACGGATTCCGACTGACAAAGGATACAGATATTTCGTGGAAGATATTATGGGCGACCAAAAAATGTCGCTTGCGGATCAGAAAAAACTGCAAGCCGAACTTTTGAAATTGAAAGCTCAACACAATCGATTGTCGCGTACCACGGCCAAATTGCTCTCATTTCTTTCCGGAAGCTTGGCTATCACTGGTATTGAAAAGAATTTTTCTGAATTTGGAATCCGAGAACTTTTGGATAATCCGGAATTCAAGGAAGTGGATGAATTTTGCAAAGTAGTGGAAGCACTGGATTATATTGACGAAAATATTGATACAATTTTGAAAAAAGTGAAAATGGGAGAAACCAAGATTTTTATCGGCAAAGACAATCCAATCAAAGGTATTTCCAATTGTTCGATGATTGTGTCGCCATACAAAACCAAAGAAGGAGAAAAAGGCATGCTGGCCATCATCGGTCCGAAACGAATGCAATACGCCAAAAACAAATCGCTTTTGGATTATATGAAGAATTTGATGGGAGCATCATTTGTAGTATTTTTAGTAATTGGTAATTTATAAAATTTTTATGGATAAAAAAAATAAAAAATCTAAAGAGGAACAAGAAAAAAATGAAAAAGCCGAAGATAGTGAGCTTGTCGAACCAACTAATAAAGAACCTGCCCGCAATGCTTCGCCAGCCCGACAGTCTGACGACAGTCATAGCGACGGGCATAGCGATGCAGGCGGGGAAAAATCCGAGGAACCAAAAAAAACCGCAGGTGGTGAGCCTGTCGAATCCATTGTCAGTAAAGAAGAAGAATATTTAAACAATTGGAAACGAGCGATGGCCGATTTTGAAAACTACAAGAAACGGCAGATTGAATCGCAAAAAGATTTGTTGAGATATTCTCTAGAAGGAATCACTATGCAAATTCTGCCGGTATTGGATAATTTTCACGCCTCAACTGACCATATTCCGGAAGATCAGAAAGATAATCAGTGGGTGGTAGGAATAATGCATATTCAGAAACAATTAGAAGATTTACTAAAAAACAATGAGATCGAAGAAATTCAAACGAAGGAGGGAGATGAGTTTGATCCAAAAATTCACGAAGCAATCAAGAATGATCAAAAGGGAGAAAAGGATGAACCGGAGCTAAAAAATAAAATTGAAAAAGTTTTGCAAAAAGGATACAAAATTGGAGGAAAAGTAATTAGACCGACGAGAGTAGTCGTAGAATGACGAATTCCTAATATCTAATTTCTAATCAATACACAATTAAACAATGAATACAAAAACAAAATTTGATTTAGAAGAAAGGACGGCGAAGTTTGGAGAAAATACGATAAAATTTTGCATGAAGATTCCAAAAAGTTCCGTTTCCAATCCAATTATAAATCAATTAGTAAGATCCTCGACAAGTGTCGGTGCAAATTATTCAGAAGCGGATGATGCGGAATCAAGAAGTGATTTCAAACACAAAATAGGAATTTGCAAAAAGGAAGCGAGAGAATCAAAACACTGGTTGCGAATGATAACCGTCGCGTGTCCGGAATTAAAAGAAGAAGCGAGAATTTTATGGCAAGAAGCAAAAGAACTAAATTTAATATTTAATGCTATCGTAAATTCAACCAACAAAAATAAAAATTAGTCATTAAATCATTGAGATTTTATTAGAAATTAGTAATTAAAAATTAGAAATTTGTAAATCGTAATTAATTTAAAAAGCTTTTCTAGCCAGCAGACGCTGACTAAAAACAGCTAAAAATAAGCATATGTCAAAGATACTAGGAATCGATTTAGGAACTACCAATTCTGCGATGGCTATCGTGGAAGGTGGAAGTCCAAGCATTGTTGAGAACAAAGAAGGAGCCCGCACCACGCCGTCTATGGTGGCCGTTTCCAAAACTGGAGAACGTTTGGCTGGTCTTTTGGCAAAACGCCAAGCAGTCACCAATTCCGGAAACACTTTGTATTCCATCAAACGTCTTATCGGAAGGCATTTTAATGATGAAGAAGTGCAAGGAGATATCAAAACCTTACCCTACAAAATTGTACAAGCTGGTGAAGGCGTGAAAGTAGTGATGGGCAACAAAGAATATTCTCCGCAAGAAATTTCAGCTATGATTTTGACTAAAATGAAAGCTGACGCTGAAGAAAAATTGGGAGAAAAAATTACTGAAGCGGTCATTACCGTTCCGGCTTATTTTGATGACTCTCAAAGAAAAGCTACCAAAGAAGCAGGAGAAATTGCGGGATTGAAAGTGATGAGAATTATTAATGAACCAACAGCCGCTGCTTTGGCTTATGGTTTCAACAAAAAGAAAGACGAAAAAATTGCGGTTTATGATCTTGGAGGTGGAACTTTTGATATTTCTATTCTGGAAGTTTCTGCTGACACTGTGGAAGTGAAATCCACCAACGGAGACACTCATCTTGGAGGAGACGACTTTGACCAAGTGATTATCCATTGGATAATCAACGAATTCAAGAAACAGGAGGGGATTGATCTTTCCAAGGATCCTTTGGCTCTTCAAAGAATCAAGGAATCTGCAGAAAAAGCCAAGATAGAACTTTCTACCGCCGCTGAAACAGAAATCAACCAACCATTTATTACTACCGGAGACGACGGACCAAAGCATATGGTCATGAAAATGACTCGAGCTAAGTTGGAAGAATTGGTAGGGGATTTGGTACAAAAAACTTTAGAACCAACCAAAAAAGCTTTGGCTGATGCCAAATTGGAAACCAAAGATATTAATGAAGTTATTTTGGTCGGAGGAATGACCAGAATGCCATTGGTAATTCAAGCTGTGGAAAAATTCTTTGGAAAGAAACCAAATATTTCTGTGAACCCTGACGAAGTAGTTGCCTTGGGCGCCGCTATTCAAGGTGGAGTTTTGCAAGGAGATGTGAAAGATGTTTTGCTTTTAGATGTGACTCCTTTGACTTTCGGAATTGAAACTTTAGGAGGCGTTCGCACTCCATTGATTGAAAAAAATACTACTATTCCAACAGCCAAATCTCAAACCTTTTCTACCGCCGCTGACAATCAGCCAAGCGTGGAAATCCATGTTCTTCAAGGAGAAAGAGAAATGGCAGCTGACAACAAAACTCTGGGAAGATTTATGCTAGACGGTATTCCACCATCTCCACGAGGTATTCCGCAAATTGAAGTATCTTTTGATATTGATGCTAATGGAATTCTTTCAGTGAAAGCCAAAGACAAAGCGACTGGTAAAGAACAATCTATTCGCATAGAAGCTTCTACCGGACTTTCCAAGGAAGAAATTGAAAGAATGACAAAAGATGCGGAAGCACATGCTGATGAAGATAAGCGTAAGAAAGAATTGATTGACGCACGCAATATGGCGGACAGCTTGGGCTATACTACTGAAAAAGCTTTGAAAGATTCTGGAGCAAAACTTTCAGCTGACAAAAAGAAACCAGTGGAAGATGCGATCAAAGAATTGAACGAAGTCAAAAACGGCGATGATTTGGAAAAAATCAAAGCTGCCACTGAAAAACTTTCAGCCGAAGCGCAAAAAATCGGCCAAGAACTTTATAAAGCGGCCGAAGATGCCCAGAAGAAAGAGGGACCTGCCCGCAATGCTTCGCAAGGCGATGCAGGCGGGGAAGTAAAAGACGCCGAGACAGAAAAGCCAAACGATGAACCGAAGGCCGAAGACCCCAAGTCGTCTAAGAATGACGACGGAGCAAGTAAAAAATAATAATTTTTAGGCGGGGTGTAATTCCCCGCCTTTTTTGTGGTATAATTTATCTGTAAATAAAAAACCCCTTGCTTTAACGGGACGCCATACGGTATCCCAACACAAGAGGATTTACTTCTATGCTATTATACTAGCATATAGTCCAAAATATTTCAAGTGAAAAAAGCTAAAATACAAATTTTGCTTTATATAATGGATAATTCAAAATTTTAACCGACAATTATGCAAGTCGAACTCAAAAAATTTGGTACAACTCTACTTTCCCATCCATCAGGCAAGGAAGCTTTTTCTGCGTTTCAATCTACATTGGGGGAATTGAAATCGGATGAAAATTTGGAAATTAATTTTGATGGTATAATTACTTTTTCTCCATCTTGGGGCGATGAATTTTTGACCCCACTTCTCACTCAATTGGGCGATCGTTTAATACTTCTTCCAACCGACAATCCTTCGGTCAAAATCACAGTTAAGATATT
>PFCG01000028.1:0-663 GCA_002773095.1 Candidatus Moranbacteria bacterium CG10_big_fil_rev_8_21_14_0_10_35_21 | reverse complement strand
CATATTAAAAGGGAATTGACAATTTTTACGCCGGATGTATGATGGCTGAATAAATTAGTTAGTTAAAAATTTTAATAGGCGGAGGCGGACGGGTATGAATTTTTTCGGAAATTTATTTATCCAAGGTAAGAGGAAGATAGTAAGCAGAGTAAGATATATAGGGAATGAATTAAAATATCGCTTAATGCCCTGTGGAGATCGCAGGGATGCAGCTACAAAACATATTCACAAGCGGCATTATCTCGGAAGATGATATTGTTAACAATTTAGACAAGGCAACCAACAAGTTTGGTTGTCCCTTTTTATATCAAAATAAAAAACCACTGAAGAAGTTTATCTATTTGTAATTTATGCTATAATTTCAATATGAAAAAAACAAAAACATTAGTGGCTTATTTTGCTAAAAACATTTCTGTGGTCATCGCCTTGGTTTTGGTTTGGCGAGGGGTTTGGTATGTGCTGGATGGAATGGATAAATTTTTCTTCGGCAGTAGCCATACTGGAACCGCTTTGGGAGGAATTATTTTAGGAATCTTAATTCTATATCTTCCGGACAATGATTTGAAGGAGATTGAGAAACTATAATAAAAAATTGAGAACAAGCAATCTAATGTCGCTTGTTTTTTACGTTTTCTATCCAATAGCTTGGAAACACTTGATTAA
>PFCG01000017.1 GCA_002773095.1 Candidatus Moranbacteria bacterium CG10_big_fil_rev_8_21_14_0_10_35_21 | reverse complement strand
CGAAGCGCGCGCCACACCGCACAAACACTGGCGATTTTTGCAAATCGCCGCAGAAAAAACCGCAAAATTTTCGGAAAGTTTTTTGATGGTATTTTTATACTCCGAAGCTCGAACTTTTTTCCAAGAAAACTTTTGAAGAAAGTTTCCGCTTCGCCCCGCTTTCCGCCCTGAAATTTTGAAGAAATTTCAGTTCCAAAACAGAAAAATTTTCTCTACATTTTTTTGATGTCGCGCGCCCAAATTTTTTTTGAAAAGGAAAAGAAAATTTTCTGTTTTGGAGTTCCGAAAATTCGGAACGGCGGAAAGCCAATATTTTTAGATTTCTCTCTTTTTGTATCTTTGGCCGTCCTTGACCCAAACCCACCCGTTCGCGGACGGCAACATGGAACTCCCATTAAAATTGCTAAATGACAAAAATTGTGATAAATTAAATATAGGTCGAACAAGTTTTAATTAACAAATTAATCAACAAAAAATTATGCAAACAGAAAAAGTGCACGCCGAAGTTAGCATTAAAGCTTCCATTAACAAGGTCTTCGATTTTGTTACAAATCCAAATAATATCCCATTAACATTGCCTGGCCTTATTGAAAATACTGATGTTCCTGAACTGCCTGTAAAAAAAGGTGATAAATTCAATTTTAAGTACAAAATGGCGGGGATTATAATTGAAGGAACGGTTGAAGTTGATGAAATAGAATCCCCGACAACTTATAATTTCTCTACCAGCATTGGAATTACCAGCCATTGGAAAGAGCAACTGTCAGAAAATGATGGAATGACAAACTTAGTTTTGGATGTCGAATATGAGGCTCCGGAATCATTGTTTGAAAAAATCAAGCTTGATGTCGCGAAGCAAACCAACCAAAAAGAGGCTGAACAATTTTTGCAAAATATAAAATTGGCGCTGGAATTGAATTCATAAATAGTTAATTTTATGAAGATCGCTCTAGGGAGAATAAACTGCCTATCGTTTAGGTTATTGGGTGGAATAGTTTTATTTTGCTCAATTGTTTTTGTGTTGGTTTATCACAAAAATACACAAGAAATAATAGTGGCTGTTTTTCTGCTTGCCTTAAGTCTATTTATTCAAAGGCGGTATTCTTTTATAATTTTTCACCACACGGAATTTGTCGAGAAAAAAATCAACGAAGCTTTGAATCTTTTAAAATTGGAAAATGAAAGAAGAGATAATACATTTTTTATAAAAAAAACAAATACCAGCGTAACTATGCTCAATCTCGGCATGATTACAATTCTGTCATTCAAGGCAAATAATAGCTCCCCAAGTGAAGTGTATGTGATAAATATATTAATAAAATTTCAAGCGCGTAGTTAGACTTTTATGAAAATTCAATCCGCAACTATTTTTATAATAAAGATTCCATTTAGAAGAACTTTCCGCCACAGTACGAAAGTGAGAAAAACTTCTGAGTCGATAATTGTTAGATTAATGACGAAAAATGGAATTGTCGGTTACGGGGAGGGAGCTCCCCGTTTTTATGTGACAGGCGAAAAAATACAAACTGCGGTTAAATATATAGAGAAAGTTTTATGGCCAAAAATTTCCAGTATGGAATATTCGGATATTAAACTTGGCGGAGACCCCATTAAAGCATTGGCTCAAATTAAAAATAGTCTGCCAAATCGCAAAACAAAGGGTGTCATCGCCTGGCATTCAGCTATAGGAGCGATGGAATTAGCCATCATAGATTGTTTATTAAAACAACAAAAAAAATCACTCTCTGATTTATTAAGGCCAAAGCGACAAAGCGTTATCTATAGCGGAGTAATTGGACTAGGGTCTATTAAGGATTCTGAAATTTTGGCAAAAAAATATAAAGAATTGGGTATCAAGCAAATTAAAATAAAAATTGGCAATAATGATGACCGAATTCGCATAGAAAAAATACGAAATATTTTAGGAAACACTTGCTCTATACGATTAGATGCAAACGGTGCATATACAATAAAAAAGGCAATTAAGGCACTAACAATTCTCGAGCAATATAATATTAGCTGTATTGAGCAGCCGATTAAAAGGAGCAACTATCATGACTTCAAAAAAGTAAAAGATAATATTTCAATACCTACTATGGCCGATGAATCACTTGTGACTATTGCGGACGCTAAAAATCTCATTAAACATGAAGCTTGCGATTATTTTAATCTTCGCATTTCAAAATTAGGCGGGATTTCAAGGACATTAGAAATTGCGAAAATGGCCGAATTGGCAGGACTAAAATTACAACTAGGTTGTCTTGCTGGTGAGACTGCAATCCTTTCGGTAGCCAGCCGTTTTTTGGCCGCATATTTTAACAATGCAGAGTTTGTAGAAGGATCATTTGGCAGCTTCTTACTTGCTGAGGATATATCTAAAAAAGAGATACATTTTGGTCGTGGTGGAAAAGCGCCACTTTTGAAAGGTTATGGTTTGGGAATTGAAATTGATGATAAAATTTTGTCTAAATATTCCAGCAAAATCATTGTGCTGGCTAAAAAGTAAAAAATATGCGAAACAGTATTTTAGCGAAAACGGCAATATATTTAGCAGGAAAAAGATTATATAAATCGTTTGAGGGCGCAGTTGCAAATCCTCGCTTAACCCAACGAAAATTATTGCTTGATATATTGAACAAAAATGCAAAAACGGAGTTTGGAAAATTGCATAATTTTTCGGATATTCGCAGTGAGATGGATTTTCAGAATAAAATTCCAATTCAAGATTATGAAAACTTGGAGCCACTTGTAAATAAGATTATTAATGGAAAAGAGAATATTTTAACCCGAGATAAGCATCTAATGTTTAATGTAACCAGCGGAACCAGCGGGGTGCCGAAATATATTCCTATTACTCATGAATCTCAAAAACTTACAGTCAAACTTATGACCCAATGGTTGTATCGAGTATCCAAGAATCATCCAGCATTGTTAAATAGGGGTATTTTAGGAATTACTGGCTCTGCGATTGAAGGACATACTCTATCAGGTATTCCTTGCGGTTGTGCCTCTGGAATGATATACAAAAATCTTCCTTGGGCATTGGCACGCTCCTATGTTATACCATATATAGTTTCGGAAATTGAAGACTATGAACTGAAATATTATTTAATTATGAGAATGGCGCTTGCTTCAGATATCTCTTTTATTATTACTCCAAATCCAAGCACATTGATACGCTTGGCAGAAATTGGCATAAAACACCAAGACATAATAGTTCGCTCAATTCGCGAAGGGAAATTATTGGATACGCAGTTGAATTTTAATCCGAATGAAAAGGACTTGGAGATAATAAAAAAGATTCAATCCCAAATAAAACCCGATCCAAAAAGAGCAAGTTTTCTTGATCAAATATTAAAAAATTATGATCGCCTTATTCCTTTGAGATGTTGGCCAGAGTTAAAGTTGATTGGGTGCTGGCTTGGTGGAAGCGCGGGATTTCAAGCGGAATTTTTAGATAAATTTTATGGAAAAAATGTTGTAAAAAGGGATCCTGGCCTACTGGCCAGTGAAGGCAGTATCTCGATGCCGTACGAAGATAATTGTTCCTCAGGTATTTTAGCGATTCAAAATAATTTTTATGAATTTATACCCGAGGAAAAAATAAATGGCAAAAATCCATCCGTGCTATTGAGTCATGAGCTTGAAATCGGAAAGCGTTATTTTGTTCTTTTAACCACAACGAGCGGACTTTTTCGGTATAACATAAGTGATATTGTTGAGGTAACGGGTTATTATAAAAATACTCCTGAAGTGGCATTTGTTTCTAAGGGACAAGACATGACTAATATAACCGGAGAAAAAATGCATGTGAATCAATTTATATTAGCGATAAACAAAATAAAATCGCAATATCATTTGGATGTTCAACAGTTTCGAGCAGTGTCTAATCTACAAAAAAATAGGTATGATGTTTTCCTAAAAATTAATTCAGAGCCGACTGATATCTTTTTGTCAGACGTTCTGATTCCAAAATTAGACGAGTTATTGTCAATCTTCAATATTGAGTATGGACAAAAAAGACGATCCGGCAGACTCGAAAAACCATGCTTACATATTATGGATGATAAATGGGAGGATGAAATATTAAAAGATAGCGTTAAGTCTGGTCAAAGAGATACGCAATATAAATGGAAGCAGTTGAGTGCTTCTCCACATCACCTGGATACTAGGCATATAAAAAAATCTATCGGATTATGAAATTGTATACACAAAAAATATTATTAGGGATAATAGTTGTTGCGACAGTTGTTATTTTGCCTATTGTGGGAAACTTACAAATGCTTGATACACCACAGCTTTGGATTATGGCAATAATTGGTATAGTTGCTTCGTTTTTCCAGCCAAGCTATAATCCTTTCAAAAAGTCAGTTGACAAAGAAGATCGCGGGACTGCCCTACAAATAATCTGGTCAATTTATATAACCCAAATAATTACTATTGCAGAAGCTACATATCTACGTTTTCCGGAAAGCATGCATTGGGATTATATAACTACAATAGCGTTAGTAGTAATGCTTGTGGGGCTAATTCTACGCTCTTGGGCGGTTACAACGCTGGGAGGCCAATTCACTTGGCACATTGATCGCAAAACAAGTAAGAATTTAATTAAAACAGGGCCATTTCGTTTCTTGAGACACCCGGGATATGCTGGCGCATTATTAACATATACTTTTAGCGCTCTATTTTTACACGCATGGTTTTCGGTGGCTATAAATTTTATTGTTCTAATTATCGCATTTACTCGGCGCATATATTTTGAGGAAGCTGTTCTGATGGATATTTTTGGAATAAAATATTCTGAATATTGCAAAAAAGTTAGAAAAATGATCCCGCTAATTTGGTAGAAAGTTTTATGAAAACATACAAAGTTAAGGCAAAGATTGAAAAATTTACTTTACCACTGAAACCATCAGGTAATCATTCGGTAGTTGTGCCAACCGTCAAGGGAAGCTGGATATCTAAATACAGTAAGCATGCTTATTATTTTTATAATTTCAAAAATTACGAAGGATTTTGCGTTGAAATAAGTCATAAGGATATCATAAAACTAGGCTTGAATAATTTGAAGAAAGTTTTGAATAAAAAATATCCAAATCAATCCGTGATTAAGTTATTATTGGGAAAATATCATTATGGATTTAATTCTTTGGAACAAATGGCTATAATGACTGTTCCTCATGCAGTTACAGCATTGGAAGACGGATGTTTTATAATAAATCTTTGGTCGTATTTTGGATATTTAATTGTTGATTGCAAAAAAATGACAGTTGAATATAAAATCGCAGACGATGATTATATTTTTGGTTCTCAGCAGTGGCTTGATCCGGAAAAAAGGGAACTATATCAGATGTCATATTCTCTCGCGGATTCACTGAAAAAGACAGAAAATCCATTCTATGAAGTATCGTCTAGAATCACTAGGCGCAGGATTAATGACGAAAACATTGAGGAAATGTGGAAAGGAAACTTTTCGGATTACATGCATGATATTATTGTGAACAATAATAAGCAATATTGCGTGGCTTGTGAGTTGGGAATGTTTGTGGATGATAAAAATAATATTATTCCCTCTAAGGTTCTTATTTTAGACTTGAAAAATAAAAAACAATGGATAATCTCTCGTTTTATTGTAGCGGCTCACGCTCAATTTGACCCGAATGATCAAAATATTGTTTATTTTTCAAGCCACAACTTTCAATTTAAGCACAGCAATATTTTTAAAGCTCTTTGGAATGCTTCCTACGATATTGATTTCCGCGGACCTGCTTCCGTCTATAAATACAAACTCACTGAAAATGGTCCAGAAGAAATGGCCGTATTTACAGAGCCAGATTTATTCAGATTAACCAATGTTCATATTTTCAGTCACAGAGGACAAAAAATATTAGCAGCTATCGGATCCCCAAACTTTATTTTTATCGCGGATGCGGAAAATATGAAGTTGATACGAAAATTTGAAATACAAAATAACGCCGGGTTTTTTGGAAAAAGACAGTGTCGCGTGGGAACGATATCTCCTTCGCCGGACGGTGAAAAACTTTATGTGCAGACCAACCATTCTTTCCAAATTATTGATATAGCAAGTGAAAAAGCAGAATTTATTAAAGATCTGTTTTTTACTCATATGTGCGCTAATCATATGCTAACTTCAAATGATACAAATTGGTAAATAAGTTATATGTTAATTGAACTAGGGGAAAAAGCATCCATTAAAATTCAGGAAATTGAACATAGCGGATATAAAATTGTTTATATGAGCGTGATTTTTAATGTTGCCGTTAAAGACGATTCACAGATTAGTAATTTATTTTCCGAGATATATCAGCAACTAAAAGATAAGGGCATTCGGATCTTACAAGAAAAAATTCACGGGGCATTATCCAAGAGAAATAGGACGACTGCTATTAGAAATAGATTAATAAAAAAGTTATTTCCTGCTGAAAATATCATTCCCTTTACTTTCATTGAGGGTGCTCCTTGCGTTGGCGGCATAATCGCAGGGATACAAATCATCGGCGTTATTGCAAAAAATAATAGTGTAAAAACAAAAACAGTATTTTTTGGCGGTGAATCTATCGGCAGAATTCTTGAAACAGCCGATTTCAAGGAAATATTTCTTGTGGGAATTTCTGGTTCACAAAAAAGAAAAGGTCTTGCTCTAGGTGAGCAAGCCGAACATGCATTTTTTGAAATAAAGAATATTTTATCTAGCAATGGTTATAAGATGAATAATGTTATTCGCACCTGGATTTATATGCCAAAGATCCTCGATTGGTATGCGGAATTTAATAAGGCAAGATCCAAATGTTTTCAGGAGTTTGGCTTAATTGGTAAAAATAAAAAATACTTGCCAGCCAGCACAGGAATTCAGGGAAAACGAAATGAGAAAGAAGAAATTTTTATAGATGTTTTAACTTTGATATCCAAAACATCAAGATGCATTGTTTCTGTAATGAAAAATACTTGTCAAAATGAGGCGCGAGAATATGGATCATTATTTTCAAGAGGAATGGCAGTAAAAATAGAGAACTCCGAAACGCTGTATATTTCTGGAACAGCAAGTATTGATAATAATGGAAAAACTGTTTGTCTAGATGATGCAGCGGGGCAAATAGCGCAAACTTTAAAAAGCATCAGATCATTATTGAGAACCAAAAAATCTTGCCTTAGCGATATTGTAATAGCTACCGCATATTGCAAAAATAAAAAGGCTTACACTGATTTTAAAAAGTTTATTGCAAATTCAAAATTAAAAGACATTCCGTTTGTTCCGGTATATGCTGATATTTGTCGAGATAATTTGTTATTTGAAATAGATGCAATTGCTGTTAAAATTAAGTAGGAACTATTGCATATTTCGTAAATGGGAGTTATATTAGTTTAAGCGTGCGCGTTGGGTTGGGCGGGACAAGCACGCTTACCTTATTATAAAATTTAGCGTAGCTCCGCTTTCCGCCGTTCCGAATTTTCGGAACTCCAAAACAGAAAAATTTTCTCTACATTTTTTTGATGTCGCGCGCCCAAATTTTTTTCAAAAAGGAAAAGAAAATTTTCTGTTTTTCTTGTCCGCCTTTGGAGGAGAGTTCCGAGAAATCGAAACGGCGGCAGTGCAAAATCTTTTTATTAAACGAAAATATTTTTTCATTTAACCTCCTTTTTAAATAACCGTTACATAAAGTCAATAATAGCAAAAAAATCAGCGAATGGAAATATTGAGTAATATTCTCTAGCTTCTTGCTAATTGAAAGTTGATGATATACCATCAAAGAGATATAATTGAGACTATGGATGTAAAAAAAGAACTAGCAGATTTCAAGAAAAAAATTGACAAAGAGATTGAGGATTATTTTGATGCGACCATAAAAGAAGTCGCTAAAATCGATTTAATTACTACTGATTCTCTTCGCTATGTCAAAAAAATAATTTTAGCTGGCGGGAAAAGGCTTCGTCCGGCTTTTATGTTCTATGGTTATTTGGCGGCTGGTGGAAAAGAAAAGGAGAAAATTTTGAAAACGGCCGTTAGTATTGAATTGATTCATATGTTTTTACTAATTCACGATGATATTATTGATCGCGATGGTAAAAGACACGGAATGGAAACAGTTAATCTTCATTATGAAAAAATTGGAAAAAAATTATTTCCCAAGAACTCTGTTGATCACTTTGGAAATTCGATGGCCATTATTATTGGCGATATGGTAGGGGCATTAGGCAATCAAATAATTTTCAATTCTTCCTTTGATTCTAAAATAATTTTGAAGGCTCTCTATAAACTTCAGAACATCGTTTCCTTAACTGTGGTTGGACAAACTAAAGATATTTATATTGAATATCGCCAAAAAGCTTCTGAGGAGGAAATCTTGAAAATGTATGAATATAAAACGGCTCGCTATACAGTAGAAGGTCCATTACATTTAGGAGCTATTTTAGGCGGAACGGATGAAAATTTTTTAAAAAACTTGAGTCTTTTCGCAGTTCCAATCGGTATTGCCTTTCAAATCCAAGATGATATTTTAGGAATTTTTGGGAGTGAGAAAAAAATAGGTAAAGAAGTTGGTTCGGATATTAAAGGTGGGAAAGAAACTCTTTTGGTGGAAAAAGCCAAAGAAAAAGGAACGCCAGCTCAAAAGAAAATTTTGGAAGCTCTTCTAGGAAGTAAAAATATTAAGTCAGCTGATATAGAAAAATTTCGTTCAATTATTCTGGAAACCGGTGCTCTTGAGTATGCTCAAAAACTTTCTCGAGATTTAATTGCTCAAGGAAAAGATTCCTTAGAAAAAATGGAATTTAATTCGGAAGCCAAGGAATTTTTATTAGGACTAGCCGATTATATGGCTGAAAGAGAATTTTAAATTTACGATTATGATAAAATGTAGAAAAACCAGGAAAATAAAAGTAGGCAATATTTTTATTGGAGGCGATGCCCCCATTTCTGTTCAATCTATGTGCACCACTGACACTCGGAATGCCAAAGCTACTATTGCTCAAATAAAAAAATTGGAAAAAGCCGGCTGTGAAATTATTCGAGTAGCCGTGCCAGATATGGTAGCGGCTAAGGCTTTAGGAAAAATAAAGAAAGGCATTTCTATTCCTCTAGTGGCGGATATTCATTTTTCAGCTGACTTAGCTTTGGAAGCGATTAAACAAGGAGTGGATAAATTAAGGATTAATCCGGGCAATATCGGATCGGAAGAAAAAATAAAAAAAGTGGTGCTGGCGGCCAAAAAGAAAAAAATTCCTATTCGCATTGGAGTGAATGCTGGTTCTTTAGAGAAAGATATTTTGGAAAAATATAAAATGAAGGTAACAGCCAAGGCTATGGTAGAATCAGCTATGCGACACATTCGTATTTTGGAAAAATATAATTTTCGCGATATTGCTATTTCTATGAAAGCTTCGGATATTGAAAGAACGGTAGAAGCCTATAAGCTACTTTCCAAAAAAGTAGATTATCCTTTGCATATCGGCGTAACCGAAGCGGGAACTCTTTTTCGGGGAACAGTTATGTCTTCAGCCGGTTTAGGTATTCTTTTATATCAAGGAATTGGAGATACTTTACGAGTTTCGCTCACGGCTGATCCAGTGGAAGAAGTAAAGGTAGGCTGGGAAATTTTAAAATCAGTGGGTGCTCGGAAAAAAGGCATCACCGTTACCAGTTGTCCTACCTGTGGTCGAACGGAAATAAATCTGATAGAATTAGCTGGAAAGGTGGAAAAAGCCCTAGTGGGGATAAATAAGGATATTCATGTGGCTGTGATGGGTTGTGTGGTTAATGGTCCTGGAGAAGCGCGAGAAGCTGATTTGGCGATTGTGGGAGGAAGAGGGGTAGGTTTAATTATGAAAAATGGCCAGATTATCAAAAAGGTGGATGAAAAAAAATTGTTGAAAGAATTTTTAAAGGAAGTTAAAAAATACTAATTTTTTTATGCTATGGAAATATATCTTTATTTTCTCTGGGAGCCCTTTGTTTAACCTTAATTAGGTTGAAGAAAAATCCCTACGTGAAAATAAAATATATTTCCATAGATTAGTTTATTATGCAAAAAGATAATATTCCGAATCACATAGCTATTATTCCGGATGGCAATCGCCGTTGGGCTAAAAAAAGAGGCCTGAAAGCTTGGGACGGACATGAGGCTGGAGCAAAAAATATTGAAAAATTATTTCGTTTTGCCCTAAAAAATGGTATTAAATGTCTTTCTTTTTGGGGTTCATCCCTGGATAATATGACGCGCCGACCATTATTAGAAAGAAAAGCTTTGTTGGATATATATAAAAGATATTTTCAAAACTTGATTGACGGAAAAGAAATATATGACGAAGAGGTGCGTATTAATGTTATTGGTCGTTGGGAAGAACAATTTCCAGAATCGCTGAAAAAAATAATTCGAGAAGCTATTCAGCGGACAAAAAAGTATAAAAAAAGAGTTCTAAATTTCTTGTTGGCTTACAATGGAACGGATGAAATGGTTTATGCTGTGCAAAATATTTTAAGTCAGGCTCCAGCCAGAAAAAAAATTACGCTCGAACTTATCAAGGAAAATTTGATGACTCGCGATTGTCCACCAGTGGATTTGGTGATTAGGACTGGAGGCGATCCTCATTTAAGCGCTGGATTTATGATGTGGGATATTGCCGATGCCCAGCTTTATTTTTCGGATGAAAATTTCCCTGATTTTTCGGAGAAAAAATTTGAAGAAGCCTTAAAAGATTTTTCCAATCGCAAAAGAAGATTTGGAAAATAAATTTAAACAAAATGAAAAAAATTATTTTTTTAGTTCTGATTTTACTAAGCATTCCTTATTTTACTTTTGGACAAGAAAAGAAAAAAGCCATTTATTTTTATTCCACTACTTGTGCTCATTGTAAGAATGTAGATGATTTTTTTACTAAGAATAAAATTTACGAAGAATGCGATATAAAAAAAATTGAAACTTCTGGTCCTTATAATATTGATCAACTAAATAAATTATTTGACGCTTTTGGAGTAATACCTGAGAAAAGAGGTTCGCCAGTTATCTTTTTTGAAGATCGGATGCTAATTGGCGATAAGCCGATTATAAATAATTTTGTTAAAGAAATTGAAAGTGTTGAAGCTAAGGAATATCCTACGGAAGAACTGATTAAAATAGCTTTAGTTCAAAAAAATAAAGAAGAAAGCTCTAAAACAAGAGTAACAGTTTCTTGGCCAGTTTTAATTGGCGCAGCGTTGGTAGATGCTATTAATCCTTGCGCTTTTGCTGTGTTGATTCTTTTAATCGCTACTGTGATTGCGGCCAAAGGTAAGAAGGAAGCTCTTTATTCTGGCTTAGCTTTTTCGGCTACAATCTTTGTTTCTTATCTTTTGATGGGCTTGGGAATTTATAAGGCGGTAGGAGCTTTTAATTTACCTCAAATTTTTTCCATCATTATCGGAAGCATTGCTATTTTAATTGGTCTAGCCAATTTGAAGGATGTTTTTTGGTATGGAAAAGTTTTTATTATGGAGGTTCCTTTAAGCTGGCGACCAAAAATGCAAAGCATTCTCAAGAAAGTAACCAGTCCATTGGGAGCAGTAGGCGCTGGTCTTCTGGTGAGCCTTTTTTTGTTGCCATGCACCAGTGGTCCTTACGTGGTTGTTTTGGGATTGCTGGCAGAAAAAGAAAATTTTGGTAAAGCTTTCCCTATGTTAATTTTGTATAATTTCATTTTTATTCTTCCAATGCTGGCGATTACCATCGGAATGTATTTTGGAGTCAGAATGAAAAAATTGGAAGAATTGAGGCAGAAAAATTTGCGGTTGCTTCATGCCATAGCTGGAGTTATAATGTTATTTATAGGAGTATATTTAATTAGTAGTTGGTTATAATTAATTAACAAACCCCGCCCTAATTTTGCCAATATTTAAAAAGCCAGTAGAAAATATATAGCCGGCTTAGAAAATTCTGGCGACACTTGACCCAAATAGTGTCGGACTATTCGTCCTTAGTGTCGCTCAAAAAATACTAGCAAAATTAAGGTGGGGTAAAGAAAAATATGGAAATTGAATTTACCGACCAAAACTTTGATTCTGAAATAATTAAAAGCAACAAACCAGTATTGGTAGATTTTTGGGCACCATGGTGTGGACCATGCCAAGTTATGGGTCCAATTATTGAAGAACTGGCTAAAGAAGTGGGAGATAAATTTAAGGTGGGGAAACTGAATGTGGATGAAAATCCTAAAAAATCTGCGGAGTTTGGAGTTATGTCTATTCCTTCAATTAAGATTTTTAAAGGCGGAAAAGTGGTTAAAGAATTTACGGGAGTGCAAAATAAAGATGTTTTGAAAGGTGAATTAGAGAAAATTTAATATTTTTGATCTAAGAATTAATAATTTTATGGAAGAAAACACAAACAAAAAAACAATAGAAGAAATGATGACGGAAAATTTACAGCTTACTCAGGAAATTCATAAAATGACCAAAAGCGTTAAAAACTATGTTATTGTTCAAAGAATTTTAAGTGTCGTTTATCTTCTTTTAATCGTGGTGCCATTAATTTTAAGTATTATATATTTGCCACCCCTGTTGGGTAATGTGATTGGGCAATATCAGAATCTTTTGGGTGGAGAGCAGAATGTTGGCGATATGAAAAATCCACAGAATATGGGAAACATTCTGGATCAAGCTCAAAAACTTTTAAATGAAAATAATAAATAAAAAATTTTATGGAAGAAAATAAAATTTATGATTTGATTATTGTCGGTGCTGGGCCCTCTGGGTTAGGTGCTTCAATCTATGCTTCGCGCTACAAATTGAATCATTTGATCATTGGGAATGAAATTGGTGGCCAAGTAGGAGAAGCGTCGGAAATTGAAAATTGGGCGGGAGAAATTTCTGTTTCCGGAAAAACTTTGATGGAAAAATTTCAAAAGCACGTTGATCATTTTGATGCGAAAGTTGTTCAAGCTAATGTTTCCGCTATCACGAAAAATGGAGAAAATTTTGAAGTGCAGGTTGAAGCAGAAAAATATTCAGCCAAGAGTATCATTTTAGCACTAGGAATGAAACCGAGAAAAATGAATGTTCCCGGAGAAGATAAATTCATTGGAAAAGGTATTTCCTATTGTGCTACTTGTGATGCAATGTTTTTCAGGGATAAAGATGTGGTAGTGATTGGTGGTGGAGACGCAGCTGCTACAGCTGCTATTCATGTTTCTGAATTTGCTAAAAGTGTCAAAATTTTATATCGCGATACTTATAATTGGGAACCGTCTTGGGATGATGAAATTAGAAAAAATTCAAAATTAGAAAAAATTCAATGTTCTAATATAAAAGAAATAAAAGGTGATCAGAAAGTTTCTGGAATTGTTTATGAAACTGCCGACCCCGTAAAATCCGAGGAGGATCACGGGGCAGGAGGTGATAAGGAACTTTCAGTTCAAGGAGTTTTTATTGAAGTGGGATCAGTGCCGGGAGTGGTTTTGGCGCAAAATTTGGGTGTGGCTTTGGACGAACAAAAATATATTATTGTGGATCAAACGCAAGCCACTAATGTAGAAAATGTTTATGCCTCAGGAGATGTGACTACTGGTTCCAATAAATTTCGCCAAATCATTACGGCTGTGGCCGAAGGCGCCGTCGCCGCAGGATCAGTTTATCGAAAACTCAAACTTTCTAGACCCAAGACTTAGAAGTCCAACTTCTAAGTCTAGTTGGGAGGAATATTTGGGGAAGGATGGTGTTGGTTTTTGTAAAAATAAGAAGGTAATTTTGGGGCAATTTCGAAATAAGAAAGAATATAGGGAATTTGCGGAAAAATTTGTGATGGGTATAATTGAAAGAAAAGAAATGTTAAAAGAGTTAGAAAACTAATTTTTTGGACATCCGATGTCCAAAATTAGCCGAAGGCGCCGTCGCCACTGGATCCGTTTATCGGAATTAAAATTAAGCAAAAAATGAATAAATCGCAAATCATTAAAAAAACCGCAAAATTTGCTAGAAATTATTTCAAAGGTGATTCATCTGGTCATGATTGGTGGCACACTTTTAGAGTTTGGAATCTCGCTAAAAAAATAGCGAAAAAAGAAAAAGGCGCTGATTTATTTATTATTGAATTAGCCGCACTTTTGCACGATGTGGATGATTGGAAACTTAGGATAGTAAATAATAAAACGGAAAAATGGCTAGATAAATTAAAAATTCAAAAAGAAACAAAAAAACATATATTAGAAATAACAAAGGATTTAAGTTTCAAGGGGGCTGGAGTTAAATCAAAGATTAAAACTTTAGAGGGAAAAATTGTTCAGGATACCGATAGGCTGGATGCAATTGGGGCACTCGGAATTTCTAGAGCCTTTGCATTTGGTGGCAGCAGAAATAGGGAAATCTATAATCCTGCAATAAAACCAATTATGCATAAAACATTTGAGAGTTATAAGAATAATAATAATTCTTCCGTAAATCATTTTTATGAAAAATTACTTCTGTTGAAAGATTTAATGAATACTAATGCTGCGAGAAAAATTGCAAATCAAAGGCACAAATATATGGAAAATTTTCTAAAGCAATTTTTTAATGAATGGAATAATAAAAAATAATATGCATGAATCAATAAGCTTATCCAAAAAAATTGGAGGGAAAATTGAAATAAAATCCAAAAAGAAACTGACTAAGGAAACTTTGTCGGTTTTATATACCCCTGGAGTAGCGGAAGTTTCACTTGCAGTAGCCAAAGACAAAAAATTATCTTTTGATTATACAATCAGAAAAAATACTATTGCTATTGTATCGGATGGGAGTGCTGTTTTAGGGTTGGGGAATATCGGTCCAGAAGGCGCACTTCCAGTAATGGAGGGTAAAGCTTTGCTGTTCAAGGAATTAGGCGGAGTGGATGCTTATCCAATTGTTTTGGCGACTCAAGAAACAAAAGAAATTATACAAATAGTAAAAGCTATTGCGCCGACTTTTGGCGGAATAAATTTGGAAGATATTTCCGCTCCGAGGTGTTTTGAAATTGAAGAGACGCTCAAAAAAGAATTGGATATTCCAGTTTTTCACGACGATCAACATGGAACGGCTATCGTGGTTTTGGCGGGGTTGATTAACGCCCTGAAATTGGTGAAAAAAAATATAAAAAATATAAAAATTGTTATTTCTGGAGTAGGGGCTGCTGGAGTGGCTATAGCTAAATTGCTGATTAAGTATGGAGCTGAGGAAATAATTTTGGCTGATAGTAGGGGAATAATTTTTTCAGAAAGACAAGAGGGAATGAATCCGATAAAAAAAGAAATGGCTAAGATAACCAATCCAAATAATGTCAGAGGAAATTTGAAAGAAGCTTTAAAAAATACGGATGTTTTCATTGGGGTTTCTGGACCTAATCTTTTAGACAAAGATGATATCAGGAAAATGAGCCGAAATTCCATCGTATTTGCTATGAGCAATCCCATTCCGGAAATTATGCCAGCTGAGGCTAAAAAAGGCGGAGCAGTAGTAATTGCTACTGGTCGTTCGGACTTTCCAAATCAGATTAACAATGTCTTGGCTTTTCCGGGAATTTTTCGAGGAGCTCTAGACATGAAAACTAAAAATATAACAGATGAGCATAAATTAAAAGCGGCGGAAGTCATTGCTGGTTTGGTAAAAAAACCAAATTATGGTAAAATAATACCAGAAGCGTTAGACTTAAAAGTAGCTAAAGCAGTGGCCGAAGTGTTTAAAAAACAGAAATGAACCCCGCACTAATTTTTGATTGAAAATTTTATTTGCGAGGTTGTATAGAGAATAAATAGTTTAATAATTTAATGCATTTTGATACGATTTGTTTTTTTAACAGGCATATCAAAATTTAGTGCGGGGTGAAAGTATATAAGAAAAAAATAGAAATAAAAAGCCAAACTCAAATTGAGTTTATTGATATAACTGACAAGGTAGAAGAAATAATTGATCATTCTGGAATTCGGGAAGGTCAAGTGTTGGTTTATGCACCTCATACTTCGGCTGGAATAGTGGTTAATCACAATGAGCCAATGCTACTGCAAGATTTTATGCGGGTGTTGTACAAAGTTGTTCCGGTTAATGATCAATATTCTCATGACCTTTTTGAACTGAATAAATCTAATGCTTCAGATGGGAGAAGTAACGGTCATTCTCATTGCAAATCAATGCTTTTAGGAATTAGTGCTACGCTGCCAATTGAAAAAGGCCGGATGTTGATTACGGAAAAACAAAGTATTTTTTTGGCAGAAATGGACGGGTCAAGAACTCGAGAAATTGTCATTCAAGTTATCGGGTTGTAGTTTTTGCAGATAAATAAATGAAAAATAAAAGAATTTTAATAATAGGTGCCATTGTTTTCGTCATTATCGGCGGAGTTTTTTATTTTAGAAATAAAGTATATTTTTCTCATGGAAATTCATCCGATATCACAAAGATTTTTTCCATTACTTCTGGAGATGGGAACGGAGAGATTGCTTCTCGGTTAAAAAATGAAGGACTTATTTCTGGTCAGTTGTATTTTTATTATTATTTAAGAAATAAGAATTTATTGAATAAGATAATTCCGGGTGAATATGAAATCGGTGGTAATATGACTATTCCAGAAATAGCTTTTTTAATAACCAATCAAAGTAATCGAGATGTCAAAGTAACTTTTCCGGAGGGTTGGGATGTTAAAAAAATGGCGGAAAGACTCACTGCTAACGGAATAGATGGGGATAATTTCTTGGAACTAACCAAAAACCCAAAAAAGTTTTCTGAAAAATATGCTTTTTTGCAGAATGAAAGTATCAAAACTCTTGAGGGCTATCTTTTTCCGGATACTTATTTTTTAAACCCTAAGAATAGCTCAGAAGAAATTATCGAAAAAATGCTGAACAATTTTGAGAAAAAAATTTCTCCCGAACCATTAGCTTCAATCAATAGTAGCCAAAAACAAAATCTAAATGATGTTTTAACCTTAGCCAGTATTATAGAGATGGAAGTTAAAAGCTCAGAGGATCGAAAAATCGTGGGTGGTATTTTTTGGAATCGACTAGTAGCTGGTATTCCTTTACAAAGTGATATCACCTTGACTTATGTTTCGGGAGTAAGAAAAAAACAGTATTCTTATCAAGATACACGTACGCCTTCGCCTTACAACACATATATTAATAAAGGACTTCCACCTGGACCAATTGGCAATCCAGGAAGCTCAGCCATTGAAGCGGCTATTAATCCGAAAAAAACCAATTATCTTTATTTTTTGAGCGATCCGGAAACCGGACAAACATTTTTTGCGCGAACTTTAGAGGAACATAATATTAATAAAAATAATTCCGGATTATAATTTTTCAAAAAACCGTAAAAAACAAAGTCCCGATTAATCGGGACTTTGTTTTTTAAGAAAAGAAATAAAAGCCAAAAGTAGTTGTATTTTTAACGCTCCTCTTGACAAAAAAGGAGAATATGTGTTAATCTAACTTGAAGCTAAATTATCAATAAAAAGGGGAATCTATATGAATAATACATCGGCAATAAGCCAAAAAACAGGGAGGGTCAAAAATGGAGCTAAAAACTTCCGATTTCTTGGTTTAGCCGAGGAATTACTATCTGATTTACCAGAACGTTCTCAAGAAATAATCAAAAAAAGGTTTGGTCTTTTTAATGGAGTTTGCCAAACATTGGAAAAAATTGGAAAAGAGTATGGCATAACTCGTGAGCGAGTGCGACAAATAATCTCGGATGCGCTCAAAAAAGCGGCTGAAAAAAATGATAGCAGTGGGTTTAGAGAGGCTGAGGACAGCATCATTTTTACAATTTCCAAAAACAATGGTATAATTAAAGAAAGTAAAATATTGGAAAAACTGGGACAAGACAATGAGCAAGAGGTGAGTGCTGTATGTTTTTTTTCCAAATGTTCCAAAAAAATTCAGGTTATTGAAAGCGATGAACTTATCCATGATTCCTGGACTATTTCTAAGGATATCGTTAAGGAAGTTGATTTAATAGAAAAGTTGGCTATGGATATTTTTAGAAAGGAAAATAATCCTATTACTGAAGAAAAATTAATTTCAACATTACAGAAAAAACTGAAAGAAAAAAATATTGATTTTTCCCTGGAAAAAATCAGAAATTTTTTGGAAGTGCTGGCTCAAATTGAAATAGGAAAATTTGCTAAATGGGGACTTTCCGGTTGGGATCAAATTCGACCCAAAGGAACTCGAGAGCGAGTTTATTTGATTTTAAAAGAAAGAGGTAAGCCACTTCATTTTTCCGAAGTCGCTCGTTTAATTGATGAAGCTGGTCTCTCGAAGCGTAAATCTCATCCTCAAACAGTGCACAATGAATTAATTAAAGACAAAAGGTTTGTGCTTATTGGAAGAGGGATTTATGCTCTTAAAGAATGGGGATATTTTAAGGGAACTGTTAAGGAAGTAATTGAACAAGTTTTAAACAATAGTAGTAAGCCAATTACTCGAGAAAAGATTTTGGAAGCAGTGAAAAAAATCAGGCAAGTTAAAGAAGCAACTATTTTGATAAATTTGAATGATTCAAAAAAATTCTTAAAAAAAGGTAATTTGTATTCTCTGGTAAAATAACGAAAATCGGTTCGAACGCAAAAATAAAATAATTAAGGAACAACGATTCCTATGAATTTCTTAGAATTTTTAAGTGCTTATAGTGCTATTGGAGACGCTTTCTATACTTATTGGTGGATTGTTTTTCCGGTGGCTTTTTATTTTTTCTTTAAATTATTATGGATGGATTTTGTAATTTTTCTTTCAGCTGATTCCTGGGTAAAGTCGCTAGAGTGGACATTATTGGAAATTATTCCACCGAAAGATATCGAAAAAAGTCCCAAGGTTATGGAATCAATTTACGCCGGTATTGCCGGAGTAGTGGTTGGTTTCACCCCATTTGATCTTTATTTGGAAGGGAAGTTTACTGATCGTTTTAGTTTAGAATTAGTTGGCAATGAAGGAGAGGTACATTTTTATATTCGCACCCAAAAAAAATTACGTAATTTAATTGAAGCCCAAATCTATGCTCAATTTCCCGATTCGGAAATTACTGAGGTAGAAGACTATGTGGATAAATTTCCCAAAACTGTTCCTAATAAAAATTGGGATTTATGGGGGACTGACATTGAGCTGGCTATGCCAGATCCTTACCCTATTAAAACCTATGATAAATTTGAGGAGGATATTACTGGCACAATGATTGATCCATTAGCTGCTATGGCGGAAGTGATTGGTCGACTAGGGCCTGGTCAAAATATTTGGTTACAAATAATCGTTGAGCCTTTAAAAGAAATTTGGCGACAAGACGAAATGGAGTTGGTAGATGAATTAGCTAAAAAAGCCGGAACTAAAGAAAAAAATATTTTGGATCATTTAGCAGATGTTTTTTCCAATCTTATTAAAGGATTTTCTCAAGTAGTAGAATTTGAAAAAGATGAAAAGAAAGATGATCAGCCGGTAGAATTTAAGCTTACTCCCGGAGAGAAGGAAGTTTTAAAGGCAGTAGAGGAAAATCTCGGGCGAAATGCTTTTAAAACTAAAATGAGACTAATATATCTTGGTCGACAAGAGGTTTTTGATAAAAGTTTCGTTTCGGCTTTTTTTGGATCTTTGAAGCAGTTTAATGATTTAAATTTAAATAATCTTAAACCCCAAGATGATAGTAAAACTTATGCTAATTACTTTTTCAAAAAAGATCGATTAGCCTATCGGCAAAGAAGAATATATAAGCGTTATAAAGATCGTAGTATGGATGGTCTAACTTTTGTTTTTACTACTAAGGAACTAGCCACAATTTATCATTTTCCAGATATGGGAGTAAAAGCTCCCTCAATTACCACTTTAGGATCCAAACGCGGTTCGGCTCCTTCTAATTTGCCGGTTTAAAATATAAAAATGAGTGAAATAAATTTTTTTGCTAAAACTAATTTTAGAAATCAAGAAACGACTTTTGGTATTAAAGAAGATGATCGGCGTCGTCATATGTATGTGATTGGAAAAACCGGGATGGGAAAATCCAACTTACTGGAAAATATGGCTATTCAAGATATTCAAAACGGAAAAGGTGTTTGCGTGGTAGATCCTCATGGAGAATTTGCGGAAAAGATGTTACGAGCCATTCCTTCTGAACGAATAAATGACGTGGTTTATTTTAATCCCTCAGACACAGAATTCCCATTAGCTTTTAATATTTTGGAATCAGTGGATGAGGACAAAAAAAATCTAGTAGCTTCCGGAATGATGGGTGTCTTTAAAAAAATCTGGCCTGATGTTTGGAGTCCGCGGATGGAATATATTTTAAATAATACCATTTTAGCGCTTTTGGATTATCCCGGATCAACGATGTTGGGAGTAAATCGGATGATGTTTGATAAAGATTATCGCAAAAGAGTTTATCCAAAAATAAAAGATCCAGTAGTTAAATCTTTTTGGATAAATGAGTTTGATAAATGGGAAGATAGGTTTAGAAAGGAAGCAGTAGCGGCTATTCAAAATAAAGTGGGACAATTTCTTTCTTCCTCAGTTATCCGTCATATTGTCGGCCAGCCGAAATCCTCCATTGATATGCGGGAAATAATGGATAATCAAAAAATCTTAATTGTCAATTTGTCTAAGGGAAGAATTGGAGAGGATTCTATGAGACTTTTAGGCGGTATGATTATTACCAAAATCCAGCTAGCGGCGATGGGGCGCATTGATATTCCGGAAGCGGATAGAAAGGACTTTTATCTTTATGTAGATGAATTCCAAAACTTTGCTACGGAATCTTTTGCTAATATTCTTTCAGAAGCTAGAAAATACCGTTTAAGTTTAATTTTAGCTCACCAATATATCAACCAGCTTATTTTTGATGGAAACGCAACTGTTAAGGATGCTATTTTTGGTAATGTGGGAACGATTGTTTCTTTCCGAGTTGGAGCAGAAGATGCGGAACATTTGGAAAAAGAATTTGATCCGGTTTTTTTAATGAACGATATTGTTAATCTGACTAAATTTAATGTTTATTTAAAATTGATGATTGATGGAATAGCTGGAGATGCTTTTTCAGCGGCGACATTGCCCCCCATTGATCTTTCTGGAACGAAAAATAATGAAGAAAAAGCTATAAAAATTTCTCGGGAAAGATATGGCAAGAGTCGAGCGGAAGTAGAGGATAAAATAGCTCGTTGGAGTGGAATTATGACTGGATCAGAATTGATTAAAATTGAAAGAAAAGTAGCTGATATTCCGAATGAATCCAAAAAAGTATTTATTGCCAAGCCAGCTTCTCCATCTGTTCTAGCACAAAAGGAGGAAAGAAAAGACGCAGAAACTACCGAAAAAAAGGAAGAGAGTGTTGTGTATAATGCTGTTTGTGATACCTGTGAAGAAAAAATTACAGTGCCATTTAAACCGGACACTAGTCGTCCGACTTTTTGTCGAGAATGTCTTAAGGATTATCAAAGAATGACAGCTAAGGCGAGAAATGAAAAAAAAGAAGGGGAGAGTTTACAACCTAAAAGAGATTGGCAAAAAAATATTCCAGAAAAACCAGTTCATGAACCGGATTTGAAACCGGAAAATATGGCTTTTATTCCTAAGGAAAAGCCAATGACTCTTTCTCAAATTTCTCGAATTGCTCCGAAAAAATTTAAATCAGCTAGAAAAAAAATAGAAGTTAATTTGGCAGAAGTAAGAAAATTGATAAATAAAAATAAACAAACATAAAATATGCTTTCTTTTGATAGAAAAATATCTAGCCAGATGGCCTTGATTATCTTGATGGTAATCGGTCTTTTTATCGCTTGGTTTACTATTCGCACTGGAGAAAAAATAATTTCCGGCTTTCCAGATTCCAAAGTCTTTGCCTCGGAACAAGCGATTCAAAAAGAGATTCAGAAATAATAAAGAAAAGGGTTGCCAACCCCTTTTTTGTTTACAGAGGGACTAAATTGTAATAGTATATTTTTATGGCTGAAAAGAAGAAAAAAAAGAGAGTAATTGTGGCTATGTCTTCTGGAGTAGATTCTTCAGTGGCCGCCGGATTGCTGAAAAAACAAGGCTATGAGGTAGTCGGGATTTTTATGCATTTTTGGAAGGAGCCAGGACAGGATGCTCTGCGGGAAAATAAATGTTGTTCATTAGAGGCTCAACAAGACGCCAGAAAGGTGGCTCAAATTTTGGATGTTCCTTTATATACGGTTAATGCAGCTAAGGAGTTTAAAAAAGAAGTGGTGGATTATTTCTTAGAAGAAAATGAATCCGGACGGACGCCTAACCCTTGTGTGGTTTGCAATGAAAGGATAAAATTTAATTTTTTATTTAAAAAAATGCTTGAGATGAAGGCGGATTTTGTGGCCTCGGGACACTATGCACAAGTGCGCAAAGCTAAAAGTTTAAAGTTAAAAGTTAAAAATAATGAAGAATTTGTTTATAAATTATATCAAGGAAAGGATAAGGAAAAAGATCAGTCTTATTTTTTATATAATTTAATCCAAAAGCAGTTATCTAAAATTATTTTTCCGGTCGGAAAATATCAAAAACCGGAAATTAGAAAAATAGCCGAAAAGATGAAATTGCCAGTCTTTAATAAGGATGACTCGCAAGGCTTATGCTTCACGCCGGAAAAATATCCTACCGAATTTCTTAAACGCAATCTTAAATTAAAAAAAGGAAAAATTTTTGATACAGATGGAAAAATTTTAGGTTCTCATCAGGGCTTGCCTCTCTATACGATTGGACAAAGAAGAGGAATTAATATCGGTGGCACTGGTCCCTATTATGTGGTGGATAAAGATTTTTCCAAAAATAGACTTTTAGTGACCAACGATCCAAAAAATCCAGATATCTTCAAAAAAAATATTCTAGTGGAAAAGGTTAATTGGTTGGGAAAAATACCCAAATTTCCTCTAAAAACTAAGCTTAAAATAAGATATCGGCATGAGGCAATTTGTGCTATAATTCACCCTGTTAAATCCGATGAAATCGGTTCGCCAAAGGCGAAATTTAACAGGGTAAAAAATCCACAAAAAAGCGTTTATGTGGTAGAATTTAATGAACCGCAGAAAGCAGTCACGCCTGGACAATCAGCTGTTTTTTACTCAAATTCTGGAGAAGTTTTGGGCGGAGGAGTTATCAAAGAATAATTTTTTAAAATAAAAAGATGTTAATTTGGATCGTAGTTTTTGTTATAGCTATGCTAGTGATGGTTAAGGGGGCGGATTGGTTTTTGGCTGGTGCCGAAAAAATCGGCTTGGCCGCTGGACTTTCTCCTTTTGTGGTGGGAGTCATCATCGTGGGTATGGGAACTTCGTTTCCGGAATTAATTTCCTCCATCGTAGCCACTTTAAAAAACGTTCCAGAAATCGTGGTGGCTAATGCAGTTGGATCAAATATCTCTAACATACTACTGATTATTGGAATATCAGCTATCATTAGTAAACGCTTAACAGTCAGTAAAAATTTAATTAATTTAGATTTACCTATCTTAGCCACGGCTACTGTTCTCTTATTGGGAGCGGCTTGGGACAGACATATTGGTTTTGGTGAAGCACTTATTCTAGTAATTTCATATATTATATATCTCCTTTATACTGTTTTTCATAAGGATGAAAGAAAAATTGAAGATGACTATGTGATTTTACCCTCCAGAGAAGAACGAAGAAAAAGTTTGAATCTAGATAAGAAGAATGGAATTGAGCGTCCCAAACTTCAATTCAAAGATTTTGCCTTATTGATAGTAGGCGTGGCCGGACTTTTATTAGGCGCCAAATATTTAATTGATGCAGTAATTAAACTTTCCGAATTATTTAATATAAATCCAGGAATAATTTCCATTACAGCTGTGGCTATCGGAACATCTTTACCGGAACTATTAGTTTCGGTCAAAGCGGCTTTTTCCGGAAAATCAGAAATTGCCGTTGGAAATATTTTTGGTTCTAATGCTTTTAATGCCCTAGTGGTAGTGGGTGTGCCAGGATTGATTCACAATTTACCCATAGATGAGCAAACTTTTTTGATTGGTTTGCCAACTATGGCGGTGGCTACTTTACTTTTTATAATTTCAGGCATTTCTCAAAAAATTTATATTTGGGAAGGAGCTATGTATTTAATGCTTTTCATTATGTTTATTGGAAAATTATTTAATTTATTATAATGGGAATAATTTTTAGTCGAAAATCTGATTCCGGAGCTATAATTGATAAAAAAAGAGTCAATAAAAAAAGATTTGGGAAAAAAAATCGTGCTAAAATAGCTAAGGAAATGGGCTTTACTACAGTTAAGGCCAAGAATGCTTTTATTAAAGGCTTAGCAGAAAAGCAAAAGGGCGGACTCACTAGAGATGAGGCACATGACATTTTTCAAAATTTGATTAAGGAGGGCAAGATTACCAAAAAAAATGCCATGAAAATGGCAAAAAATCTGGACTATTGAGAAAATATTTGTGTCGGTTTCAAGATATTTCTGAATACGAATCTCAAAATAGTTCGCAAAAAGATCAGTCTGAAAAAAGTGCTGAAGATGTTGAGATGGAAAAAGAAAAACCCAGTTCTATTTCTCGCCAAAATAAAAACATCAAGAGAGAGGTTGTAAGACCATTTACTCAAGGTATTCCCATTCCACCGTCTAACCCTATAAGTATCGTTAGTGAAAAAACTTCCAGTATCGTAAGGGAATTGGAGAAAAAAGAAAAAAATAGGCCAAAGCCAAAAACACTTTCTAATCAAACATTGGAAATATTAAAAAATTCAAAACTTTAAGAAAAACATATGCAATTGCAAAATATTGATCCTAACCAAAGCAATCAGCCAGGTGAAGAAAAAAAAGATTCTCGAAAAATAAATGACATTCAGCGAGAAATTGTGATGCAGGAATCAGATCTCCATAAAAAGCTAGAAGAAAAAACCCGATTGGAAGCTGAGGTCAGAGCTCTAAAGAAAGAAACAGCTAGAATTAAAATTCAAATGCAGGAAAAACAAATTGCCTTGGATAAACTTAGTTATGAATTGGTTCAATTTGAAGCAGAAATAAAAAAGCTCAAAAAAGAGATGAATTTAATTAAATAATGCAAAAATTATGTATTACTCAAAAATTGAAAAAATAGTGGAACAAATAATAGGGATGGAGGAAAATCCCAAACTAGACAGCTTAAAGAGACATCTTCATGAAATTGAAAGTGAAATTAATAACCTGGCTAGAAAAGAAGACGCTGAGATTGATGATATAGTGGATCGCGCACTAGAACTAGTTAAAAGAAATTGTAATGACAATGATTCGTGTAGTTTCTACGAAAATAATAAAGATAAAATTGATAGAGAAATTAGAAAAGAATTAAGAGGACTTCAAAAAGGGAATTCTTAGTAAAAATTATTTCTTGCGAAAGGGTAGAAAAAATGAAAAAGCTGAATTGGAAGATGGTTCTGTTGTATTATTTGTTATTTAAAATTGTTATTGGGATAGTTGGCTATCCCAGTTTAGCGAATTAGTTGCAATTTTTTAATTGAAAAAACTACCCACTGTGAATCTGCCAGTGGGTCTTTTGTTATTAAATAAATATATTTGCTAAGTGATTACGCTGACTTGACCTTTTTCTTTTTTGTGATACCGTCTAAATATGAAATATCTTTTTGAAACACTTGGGGAGATTTGGGAATTTGCTTGGGTGCTACTCCAGTTGGTAGCTCTGACGATGATTTTATTTTATTTAATCCCGCTTCTGTGGACTTGGCTTCTTTAGCCAGCTTCTCTTCTCTTGCAACTTGAAGAATACCTTTTTTAAGAGGGGGTTTGATTTGTTTTGATTTGTCTAAAAGTCCTGTTTTTGGTTTCAAAAAATCAAGATATTCTTTTGCTTCTTTTTCGTTAAGATTTTCTAAAAAATTATCACCATATTTAATAACCTTTTCTATTATTTTCTTTGATGCTTTGTTTTTATATAAGTCTTCTACAATTTTTGCGGCGGTTGGGGTTAGTTTTTTTAACCCTCCCATAATTCCAGCTGGAACAAGCGTGGCGATATCAGTTAGTTGCATTACCTTAGCTTCCCCTGCTGTCTTAGCTTCTACATCTACTCCAAAAACTTCAGCCCCAGTTCTGCCCTTTTTTTCAGATTCTGGGATAAATAAATCTAAAAGTCCATAGGCTATGTTGGCTGGATATTTTGAAAGCGCCGAAACAATTTCTTTAACTGATGGTTTTGCTAAATTTATTTCTTCCTGAGTTTTCCCATATTTACCGGCGATATATTCCGGTGGTGAGAATTTAAATTTAGGAATTTCTAATTTCTTTTGAGAAAAACTTTTGCTTGGTTGACCTAATTGGTTTGACATTATGTCCAATTTTGATGGTTCCTGAAATTGCTTGCTAGAAAAAGTATCCATTGAAAAAAAAGAAAAAGAAATCGCTCTGAAACTGACTGAATTATCAGAAAGGGAAACAGCAGTTTTAACCAAAGAAAAAGAAGCGGATAAAAAACTAGAAGGCATTAAACAATTTATAGATAAAATAAAATGACAATTTGGTCAAAACCATCGGGAGTGGATACTGGGTGGAATAAACTCGCAGGAATTTCGTCTGCGAGTGAAGCGGCTAATCTTGTTCAAGAAACTGGCGATGATTTGCTTCAAGAAACAGGAGATAATATTTTAGTGGAATTATGGTCTGGATTTAAAAAAATAATTGGAACTATAAATACTAGGTGGCAATAATTAAATATTTAATTAAAAATTGTGGCTGATTTAAAAATAAGTGAATTAACCGAAATTACATCAGTATCACTAGGCTTTGCTAAGAGTGTGAGTATCAGCAAGAAAGAATCAATCGTATCGGCAGGAAAGAACAAAAAAGAAATCAACGAAAAACTTGTGGAACTTAAAAGCCAAATGGAAGTCGCGGACGAAAACGAAAAAGAAAAACTAAAAAAAATTATATCTAAACTTGAAAATGGAATCGCTACGCTAAGAATAGGAGGCGAGAATGTGCAGGAGACAAAGGAAAAGAAATACAAACTTGAGGATAGGTGGAATCCTGACAATCGCTGGGTGTTTGTCTCCCGCAAATCTTTTCATTTCTCTTCTGACTTTATGTTGGAAGAGTTTTGTTTTATAAAAATTGGCATATCAAAATTTTTCCAATATTTATCATAATAATGCGGTCGCACCATTATGATAAAGTTTTGATTAAAGTTGATTATTTTGGTATTATATTATTATGATCGCTAACGAACTCCGCCAAAAATATTTAGAATTTTTCAAGGAAAAAGGGCATACGATTATTCCCTCAGCTTCTTTGGTTCCCGAAAATGATCCTTCAGTGCTTTTTACAACCGCTGGAATGCATCCCCTGGTGCCATATCTAACGGGTGAATCTCATCCTGGAGGCAAAAGAGTGGTTAATATCCAAAAATGCGTTCGCACAAGCGATATTGATGAAGTGGGCGATGCTACGCACCATACTTTTTTTGAAATGGCAGGTAATTGGTCTTTTGGCGATTATTTCAAAGAAGAAGCTATTGAAATGAGTTATGAATTTTTAATAGACAAAAAATGGTTAGGGTTGGATAAAAATCGTTTAGCCATTTCGGTTTTCGCTGGAGATGAAGACGCGCCATTTGATGAAGAAGCTTTCAATATTTGGAAAAGTTTAGGCATTTCGGAAAAAAGAATTGCTAAATTGCCGAAAAAAAATAATTGGTGGGGAATGGAAATTGGACCCTGCGGACCGGACACAGAAATGTTTTATTGGGTTGGCAAGGAAAGTGAAGTGCCAGAAAGCTTTGAGGATGATCCCGAGTCCTTGGGATGGGTGGAAATTTGGAATGATGTTTTTATGGAATATGACAAAACCGCAGAAGGAAAATATGAACCATTGAAGCAAAAAAATGTAGACACCGGGATGGGACTTATCCGAGTCTTGACAGCAGTCAATGGGCTAGATGATAACTACGAAACAGAATTATTTGCTCCGGTGATTTCAAAGATTGAAGAACTTTCCAACAAAAAATATAAATTTAGCAAGGGAGATTTAGGGTTTGAAGTTATGCCGGATTGCTGGGTTGAAGTTATGCGTTCAATGAGAATTATTGCCGATCATATTCAAGCAGCGACTTTTATGATTGCGGATGGTGTGGAACCTCTCAATGTCGGACGGGGTTATGTGTTGCGTCGACTTATTCGTCGAGCGGTGAGATATGGAAAACAAATTGGTATTCAGGAAAATTTCACAAAAAAAATCAGTGAAGTAGTTGTTGAAATATACAAAGATACTTATTCTGATTTAGAAAACACTAAAATTTTTGAAGAATTGGATAAAGAAGAAAATAATTTTAAAGAAACTTTAGAGAATGGATTAAAAGAATTTGAAAAAATGGAGAATGTTTCTGGAACCGATGCTTTTAATTTATATCAAACATTTGGTTTTCCGCTGGAAATGACTGAAGAATTGGCCCTGGAAAAAGGAATAAAAATAAATAAACAAGAATTTGAAGAAGAATTTAAAAAGCATAAAAATCTTTCCCGCACTGCTTCGGCTGGACAATTCAAAGGAGGATTGCAATCGCAAGATGAGAATACGACTAGACTGCACACGGCTACCCATTTGCTCTTAGCCGCTTTGCGTCAAACTTTGAGTCCGGAAATTTATCAGAAAGGTAGTAATATCAATGCGGAAAGATTGCGTTTTGATTTCAACTACCCACAAAAATTAACTGAAGAACAATTGAAAACTATTGAAAATTTAGTCAATGAAAAAATCCAAGAAAAGATTCCATTAGAAATGCAGGAAATGTCCAAAGAGGAAGCCTTAAAAACAGCCAAGATTTCTTTTGATCCATCCAAATATGGCGATACAGTAAAGGTTTACAAAATCGGTGACCCTTCGGCAGGATCAGGGCAAGATTTTAGTGTTGAGCTTTGTGGAGGTCCGCATGTGAAAAATATAAGTGAATTAGGAAAATTTAAAATTATAAAAGAAGAAGCTTCTTCAGCGGGGGTTAGAAGAATAAAAGCTATTCTAGAATAATTTATACTTCTTTTTGGTTTGTCATTAAAGGCGCTTTATCGTATAATAAGAGCGAAAAGAGAAATAAAAATTATTAGTTATGGGAATTTTTTCCAAAATTTTGGGCTTGGGAAAATCATCTTCGGATTATTTACTCTCGTTGGATATTGGAACGGAAGTCATCAAGGCTTTGGTTTTTCAAATCGATAAGGAAACTGGTAACGGGATAGTTAAAGGGGTTGGAAAAGTCAGGCAAAAAATAGGTAATATGCAAAGCGGAGCGGTTTCCGATATTGCTGGAGTGATTGAAAGTGCTAGAATTGCGATAGAGGTATCCAAAAAAATGGCCGGCGTGAAAAAAGTGCACAAAGCCATTATTGGTATTGCCGGAGAATTAGTAAAAGGAACGACCACTACTGTTCATTATGAAAGAATTCGATCAGAAATTCGCATTGATCTTCCGGAACTAAAAAATATTATTCAAAAAGTTCAATGGAAAGCTTTTGACAGGATTCGGCAACAATTGGCTTGGGAAACTGGACATAGTGAAATTGAAGTTAAATTAATTAATGCCGCCATTGTGGATGTGAGAATTGACGGATATCGAGTGACTAATCCAATTGGTTTTCAGGGCAAAGATGTTTCAATCGCAGTTTTTAACGCCTATGCTCCTATGATTCATTTGGGAGCACTACAATCAATTGCTGATGAATTAAAATTAACTTTATTGAGCATTGCAGCCGAACCTTACGCGGTAGCTCGTTCAATGGGGATTGAAGACGCCATTGATTTTAACGCGGTGTTTATAGATATAGGAGGAGGCACGACCGATATTGCAGTAGTCAGAAATGGAGGATTAGAGGGAACAAAAATGTTTGCTTTAGGAGGCAGAGCTTTCACTAAAAGGTTGGCTCAAGAATTAGGAGTAGCTTTTGAAGAAGCGGAAATTTTGAAAATTAAATATGCTGAGGGAGAACTGGGGCGTGATGTGAGTCACAAAATTGAAAAAATTATGGAAGGTGATTGTGATGTGTGGTTGAGTTTAGTGGAACTTTCATTGGAAGAATTTTCCGATGCTGATTTAATTCCTCATAAATTTTTTCTTTGCGGAGGAGGTTCCGGTTTGCCGGGAATAAAAAAAGTATTAACTTCTTCTGGCTGGGCCAAAAAATTACCTTTGGCTAGAGTGCCTCAAGTCAGTTTTCTGCAGCCGAGAGATGTGATTAAAATTTATGATGAAACCGGAGAGCTTAGAGATCCACAGGACATTACTCCGATGGGATTGGCTAACCTGGCGTTGGATTTGGCGGGTGAAGAAAAAGTGATGGCCGGGATTTTAAGGAGAGCCGTAAAAATGATTCAAAAATAATATGCATAAAACAATCTACATTGATATAGACGAAGAAATAACTTCCATAGTAGACGGTCTTAGAAACGCTAGCGCTAAAGAAGTGGTAATTGTAGTTCCCAAAAGAGCTATGTTGATTCAGAGTATTGTGAATTTAAAATTATTGAAAAAGGAAGCCGAAAGATTAAAAAAAGAAATTGTTATCGCCACTCAAGATAAGCTAGGAAAATTATTAGTGGAAAAAGCCGGAATTGAAACGGAACAAAAATTAGAGAATGTTTCCGGTAAAGAAGTTGATTTTAATTTTGAGCAACCTGAAACAGATTCTATAGGTATGGAATTGGAAACACAACTTAAAGGAAAAAATAGATTAGAAAATATTGGATCGCAAGAGTTTTTCGTGGAAAAAGAAACTCACAAGATCCAACAAAATTTTAGTAATCCAGAAAATGATCTTGATAAAAAATCTCCTGAAAAATTAATTAATACGGAATTAGTAGCTGAAGCTGGAATTTCTTTGGAAAAAAAGAAAAGTCGTTTTTCTTTTTGTTCAGATAAAAATATAAAAAAAGAATTTGATTCTGATGAAATGATTAAAAAAATGGACATTACTCAAAAGGGGATGGGATTAGAAATAAATTTAAAAGATAATAAAATAAAAAAGAAATCAGAAAAAAGAAAAATTTTTCAAATGGGGGTAGTAGAGGAAGATAATTCAAGGTCTCAATCCAGAGTGAATAAATTAGAAAAATATTATAATAATAAAAATAATTTAGAAAAACCAGAAAAAGAATTTTCAGTGTCAAAAAAATCATGGAAAGCCCTCGTTTGGTTTGGTATTTTAGCTGTTTTGGTTATTGCTTTGGCGGCAGCGTATATGTTTTTGCCAACAGCCAAAATTAAAATTTTTGTTAAAACTAAGGTTCAATCTATAGATGTGGATATTAAGGGGGACACAAGTCTTTCTGAAACTAATTTTCAAGAAGGCCTTATTCCAGCCAAGCTGATTGTTCGTGAAGAAGAGGTGTCTAAGACATTTAATGCTACTGGAAAAAGTGGATCATCTTCCCAAAAAGCCCACGGCACAGTTACTCTCTATAACGAATATTCTTCGGAGAGTCAGCCTCTGGTGACGACTACGCGATTGCTTTCAAGCGATAACAAATTATTCCGCTTGATTAAGGGCGTAACTATTCCTGGAATGACTAAAGTAGGTGAAGAAACAAAACCAGGAGCCATTGAAGCAGAAGTGATGGCTGATTCGTCTGGAGAGGAATTTAATATTGGTGCAACAACTTTTTCGATTCCGGGATTTCAAGGAAGTGGATCAGAAAAATATGCCAAGATTTATGCTAAATCTTCAAAGGAAATGACCGGCGGAGGTAAGAATGGAAACGAAGTAATTGTAATTTCTGAAAGCGATATAACGGCGGCGCGCAATGAAATTGCTCAAGAACTAAAAAACAGTTCTTTGGAAAATATCAAAAAGGATGCTGGAGAAAGCATGACTATTTTAGAAGATGCAATTAATTTGGCTGATTCAACTTATGTGGTCTCTAATTCGGAAGGCGAGGCAGTTAAACAGTTTACCTTGACTGGCAAAACCAGTGTTTCCGCTATTGTTTTTGGAGAAGAAGATTTCAAAAAAATTGCGTCACGAAATCTTTTGAAAGCTGCTGGAGGCAGTGAAATTATTGCTGACAATTCTTTGAAAATAGAATTTGGTAAATCCGAAGTGGATTTTTTAACCGGCATCCTTTCTATTAAAGCTAATATTTCTGGACGTATGAGAGAAGATGTTGATTTAGATATTTTGAAAAAAGGCGTAGCTGGAAAAAATGAAAAAGAATTGTCAGAGTACCTATCAATTTATTCAGAAATTGAAGACGCGGAAATTGAATATCATCCAGCCTTTCTTGGAAGCCGTGTGCCGAGTTCAGAAAAAAGAATAACCATTGAAGTAGATTCCAAATAATAAATTATTTTTAAAAATATGTATAAAAAGAAGAAAATGGCCAAAAAGAAGCATCGAAAAAGCAAAAAGAAAAGCGTCAGCCTTAGATTTCGGTAAATAAACATTTATGGATGATTGCATTTTTTGTAAAATTGTCTCGGGCGAAATGCCAGCTGCCAAGGTTTATGAAGACGAAAAATCTTTGGCTTTTTTGGATATTAATCCGGTAAGTCCCGGTCATGTTTTATTGATTCCTAAGGAGCATCATCAGATGATGGATAATGCGCCCGACGAACTGATTGCCTATCTTTTTACTAGTGCAAAAAAATTAATGCGAAAAATAAAGAAATCTATGGTGGCGGATTATGTTGTCGTTTCGGTTGCCGGGATGGATGTTCCGCATTTTCATATCCATCTGATTCCTCGGTATGCTAACGACGGCTTGGCTAATTTCTGGCCGACAAAAAAGTATAAAGAATGGGAGATGGAGCAAATAGCTAAAAAAATTAGGGAATAATTAATAAATGTCTATGAACGGTAGATCCCAGTCAATTAATAATCGACGGGACAAGTATCTACGTTCATATCTACGTAGATCGATACGTAATAAAAAAATTTATGTCAATTGAAAATCCATCTATAAACGAAATATTTGAAAAAATTAGAAAAAAAGGTTACATTCTTTGATTTGCCAGCTCGAGAAAAAAAGAAAATAATAAAAGTTGCTATTAAGGGAGCTAATAAAGATCAAAGAGAACTTATTGGAAGATACAAGAGCAAGATTGATAAACTCGAATTTGTTTCGTGTAATTAGCGATGCTTCTATTGACGTTTTTGAAAGGACGGAAACCTCAACCAGCCACAAATATAAGGGCTGTTTTTATTTGATCAAAAAGATCTTTTTTGTGATATAATTGTTCAGTAAAGTGTTCAGTAACACTTTCAGTAACAAAAAAACCTTGCTTTTCCGCGCGGAGGTGGTAGTTTTTGAAAAATATCTGATATAATAAAATCATGGAAGAAATAATAGACAAATTTGTAATTGTAGAGTAACTTCTGACAAAGCAATTGACCCCTGTGTGTAAACGCACAGGGGTTTTTTGGCAAAAACTATTACAAATGAACAAGATGAGATACATAGGTGACACTATGAATTTAGCAAAATTGAGAAATTTTGCTAAAATTCAGGATTAATTACCTAATTATTTCATCATAATGTATAAGTCAAAATTCACCTTTTTCAAGATCAAACTTATCAAGTTATTGGAAGAATATGAACGCTGGCGGAGAGTGTCCAAAGAGCTTAAGCTATCCCGTGAAGCTCGGCTTCGACTGGACTGGATCATTTACTACTATGAAGGCAATACCGCTATCCAGACAGCTCGCCATTACGGTGTATCCAAGAAAACTTTCTACAAATGGTTTGCTCAATTTGATAGGGATAATTTGTATAGTCTGTATTGCTTGGAGGATAAATCCAAAGATCCCAAAAGGGTACACTGGAACGGATTAAAAAGATATATTTTCACTGCTGTGGATAAGTATGGCAAAGTAGCCTATGCCCGAATGTACAAAAACAAAAGTTCTAAAAACGGTGAGGATTTTCTATATCGATTGTATTATCTTTTAGATGGCCAAATACCGAGAGTCGGCCATGACAACGGCACAGAGTTTGAAAAGTATTTTAAATCCGCTTGCCAGAAACTGCAAATTGAACAATACTATTCAAGAGTCCGGACACTAAAAGATAATCCCAACGATGAGAGATTCAACCGCACCTTACAGGAAGAATTTATCCAACTTGGCAACTTCCATTCCGATCCAGAAGTATTCAATCGTAAATTAACTGAATGGCTAATTGAATACAACTTTCATAGACCCCACCAAGCATTGAATTATCAAACACCCCTAGAATTTAGTAAAAAGTTACCTATCTGTTGCAACTTCATAACGAAAATAACAGAATCAGCGTAACAGTTGAAAAAAAATTGTAACTTGTTCAATAAAAAATAAGCCCGGAAATATTAGCTCTCACATCTTAATGATGTTGAGGGCTATTTTTATTTGGCAAGATTAGTATTTTGTATTAAACTGAGGTTATGAAACCATGCAAAGCTCCGCCAAGGCGGGGTCGCGCGTTTAAAAAACTTATGCGACAATCAAAACTTTTTACCAAAACTACCAAAAATATTTCCAAAGATGAAGTAAGTATCAATGCTCAGCTTTTGATTCGGGCGGGATTTGTGGATAAATTAATGGCGGGAGTTTATACTTTTCTTCCTCTGGGACTGCGGGTAATGAAAAAAATAGAAAATATTATCCGTGAAGAAATGAATGAAATCGGCGGAGTGGAAATGTTTATGCCGACGCTTCAACCAAAAGAAAATTGGGAAAAGACCGGCCGTTGGAATACGATGGATGATTTGTATAAAGTAAAAGACTCGAGCGGAAAAGAAATGGCGCTAGGGCCAACTCACGAAGAAGTAATTGTGCCGTTAGCTAAAAAATTTGTGCAATCATATAAAGATTTGCCTTTTGCCGCTTATCAATTCCAAAATAAATTTCGAATGGAGCTTAGAGCTAAATCAGGCATTTTGCGCGGGCGAGAATTTTTGATGAAGGATTTATATTCTTTTCATTTGAACGAAAAAGATCTGGATGAATATTACAAAAAAGCTACAAATGCTTACTTTAAAATTTTTGAAAGAGTGGGATTAAAAGAAAAAACCTATTTAACTTTTGCTTCCGGAGGATCTTTTTCCAAATATTCCCACGAATTTCAAACGACTACCGAAGCCGGCGAAGACATAATTTATATCTGCCAAAAATGCAAACTGGCAATCAATAAAGAAATAAAAGCGGAAGTTCCTGAATGTCCAGAATGCAAAGGCACTGATTTTAAAGAAGAAAAAGCTATTGAAGTGGGCAATATCTTTAAATTAATGACTAGATATAGCTCTCCGTTTGATTTGACAGTCAAGGATGATAAAGGGGAAAACATCACTATAATTATGGGGTGCTACGGACTTGGATTGAGTCGTTTGATGGGCACAATAGTGGAGGTGTGGCATGATGAGAAGGGAATTGTTTGGCCAGAAAGCGTGGCGCCGTTCGCAGTTCACCTGCTCAAAATAAAAAGTCAAAAATCAAATCTCAAAATTGATGAAATTTCTGACGAAATATATAGCACTTTAATTAAAAAAGGAGTAGAGGTGTTGTTTGATGATCGCGAAGCCTCGGCTGGAGAAAAATTTGCCGACTCTGATTTAATCGGTATTCCATATCGAGTTATCATCAGCGAAAAATCTCTGGAAAAAGGAGGAGTAGAAATTAAAAAGAGAAATGAAACTGAAAGCCAGATTGTGAAAATTGAAGATTTGGCGAAGATGTTCTAAAGTTATTTTACACAACATAATATTATTATATACACGATTGCACCTATACTGACGATCGTCCGTATGAGTGTAATTATCGGGGGAGATTTTAGTGATATGTGTCGGGGTTTACGCTTGTTTTTGTTTCATTTTAGACTGTCATATTGGTCGAAATGGACGGAAATTCAAGTTTGTTTTTTATGGGTTTTGTGCTAGATTATTTCTATGAAAATAACTTTGAGCCAATATGCCGGATTCTGCGAAGGAGTGGAACGGGCCTATGAAATTATCAAAAAAGCTTCCAAGGACAAAAAGGTCAAAAAACCTATTTTTGTTTTTGGTTCCTTAGTGCACAATCAGGATGTGGTGGATCGAATCGAAAAACTAGGAGTCAGAAAAATTTCTTTAACGGAAGACTTAAATGAACTTCTGGATTCCATCAAAAAAGAAGTTGGGACTTTGGTAATTACTGCTCACGGTATGGGACCGGAAATTTATGAACTAACTAAAAAGAAAAAAATTTCCGTGATTGATACTACTTGTCCAAGAGTAATGAAAGCACAACGACTGGCCAAGATTTTTGCCGATCGCAAAGCACAGATTATAATTATCGGAGACAAAAAACACAAGGAAACAAAAGGCATTAACGAATGGACTAATAGCCAGGCAATTTTAATAGAGAATAAAAAAGATTTAAAAACCTTAAAACTTAATCTTAAGAAAAAAATTTCCATTATTTCTCAAACTACGCAAGATCAGGATTTTACGGAATATGTTAATAATTTTGTCAAAAAACAATATCCATCAGCCGAGATAATGGATACTATTTGCTCCACTACTCATAATCGTCAGACTGAATTAAAGAATATGGCCAAAAGTAATGATGTAATTATTGCTATTGGTTCCCCAGAAAGTGCTAATTCCACTCGACTTTGGGAAATTGCTAAACGGATTAATCCCAAAGCCTATTTTATTGAAAGGGCTAGCCAAATAAAAAAGGAATGGTTAAGAAACTGCCAAACAGTTGGAATAACAGCTGGAGCTTCCACTCCCGGATGGATTATTGATGAAATTATGGAAAATTTAAAAAATTTATAGCAAAAGAAGCTGATAGTTGCCATTGTTAGGCCTTTTTTGTATAATTAAGAGGTTATAAAAATAAAAGTATGATTAATATAATAGTGGTAGAAGACGATCCAATGATCGCGGAAATTTATCAAAAGAAATTTTCTGAATCGGGTTTTTCGGTTCAGATGGCTTCTTTTGGTGAGCAAGTTTTAAAAATGGCCAAAGAGGGTAAGACAGATGTCATTCTTTTGGATATAATGATGCCTAAAATGGATGGCTTTGAAACTACGGCAAAATTAAGAAGCAAAGAATATAACCAGAATATTAAAATTATAATGTTTACTAATTTAAGCAAGGCAGAAAATATGGATAAGGCTTTGAAGGCCGGAGCAGATGGGTATGTGGTCAAAGCGGAATACGGGCCGACAGAATTAGTGGAAGAAGTGAAGCGTTTGGCTAGTCAGAAAAAAGGACAAAGGAAAAGTGAGGCTAAAATTGATAACAAAGAAATTTCGGAAGATTCCAATGGAGGAAAGGGAAAAATTTTGATGGTAGAAGATGAAAAAATTTTTACGGAAATGTTTGGAGAAAAATTGAAACAAGACGGATTTGAAGTGGTTTTCGCTGAAAATGGAGCCTGGGGATTAAAGGAGGCTCTTGATGGCGATTATGATTTATTTATTATTGATATGTTTATACCAGCGATGACTGGATTGGAAATTGTGAGCAAGCTTAAATTAGAAGAAAAAACTAAAAATAAACCAATTATCATTCTTTCAGCCTCCGTGGAAGATGAGGATGTGAAAAAAGTAAAAGCCTTAGGCATCAGCGAATTTATTTTAAAGACTCAAATTATTCCAAGTGAACTTTCCAAGAAAGCTTCCACATTAATCAAAAAATAATTCACAAAAAAAGTAACTGATTTTTAATTTATGGAACGAACATTAATAGGCGAAACCCCAAAACTGGTAGGAAAAACTGTTTCTCTTTCTGGCTGGGTTAACATTCGAAGAGATCATGGGAAATTAATTTTCATTGATTTGCGCGATCGCACTGGCATTATGCAAACCGTGGTTATTCCAGATTCCAAAGAAGCTTATGAAACGGCTAAAAAATTGCGCAGTGAATTTGTGGTTGAAATAGAAGGACTGGTGAAGGCTCGTCCGGCCAGTGCAGTTAATCAAGATTCTTCCACCGGAGGCGTGGAGTTGGAAGCAAAAAAAGTAAATATTATTTCTAAACCAGAGGGTGAGTTGGCGATAGACGTGTCGCAAGAAAGTTTAGATTTAAAGTTGGAAACACTTTTAGATAATCGAACCTTGGCATTACGAAATGAAAAAATAAAATCAATTTTTAAAATCTATTCAGAGCTCCTGAGTGCATATGATGAAGTAATGAGGAAAGAAGGATATGTGGAAATTAAAACACCAAAAATTCTCAGTTCAGCTACAGAAGGAGGCGCCAATTTTTTCAAAATAAAATATTTTGATCGGGAAGCCTGTTTAGCTCAGAGCCCGCAATTTTACAAGCAAGCTGGAGTGAGTTTTTTTGAAAGAGTTTTTGAAATAGGATCGGTTTTTCGGGCGGAGCCACACTACACTACTCGCCACGTTAATGAATATATTGGTCTGGATGGAGAAGTCGGTTTTATTAAAAGTTTTCAAGATGTGATGGATGAGCTTGAGAAGGTGGTTCTTTCTTGTATGGATTCAATATCAAAAAATTGCCAAGAAGAATTAAAAAAATACGATGTTGTTATTGATGAATCAAAACCTATTCCTCGCATTACGCTAGTTGAAGCGGCGGAAATTTTGGAAAAAGAATTTGGAAAGAAATTGGAAAATCTGGACATTGATGCAGAAGGCGAAAGGATGATTTGTGAATGGGCAAAGAAAAAACATAGTAGTGATTTTATTTTTCTGACTAATTATCCAACAGCCTTGCGACCCTTTTATTCAATGCCAGGAAAAGATCCTGAATTTACCGAAACATTTGATCTTCTTTTCCGTGGTTTGGAAATTGCCAGTGGTGGACAAAGAATCCATGACTATAATCAATTGGTGGAAAATATCAAAAAGCGAAAAATGAAACCGGAACAGTTTAAAGATTATCTGGATATTTTTAAATTTGGTATACCTCCGCACGGCGGTTGGGGATTGGGATCGGAAAGAATCGTTCAAAAAATTCTCGGCTTGGGTAATATCAAAGAAGCTATCCTTTATCCACGGGATGTGAAAAGATTAACTCCCTAACTATCATTAGAATAAAAACAAAAACAAAAATGAAAAAAATTTATTCCAGCCATGAAGAAAATTTAAATAAAAAGAAAGTAAAACTGATTAGTTTTATCGCTTTTCTATTGGGTTTTTCAGAGGCGGTATTTATTTATGTTATGTCCTCTTATTTTTCTTTAGCGACTGGAACAGAAAATGTAGGAATATTTTACACCATAGCCTATGTCTTGGTGTTTTTTCTTTTTTTAAATCTACATAAGTTTATAAAAATAAGCGGTAAAGCTAATCTTCTCCATTTTGCCATTCTCTTTAAAATTATAATTATAACCTCGTTGGTTTTAGTGGAGCCATCCTGGTTTGCAGTACCGCTAGTCATTCTTTATATTTTAGCCACTTCTACTCAAGCGGTGAGTATGGATATTATTTTAGAATCGTTTTCAGCTGATAAAGTTTCGGGAAGGATAAGGGGACTTTTCTTAACGCTTTTTAATCTCGGTTTTTTATTCGGCCCGATGCTATCTGCCCTGCTTCTTGAAAAATTTAATTTTTACGGAATTTTTTGTTTTCTTTTAATTTATAATTCTCTGATTTTTGTTTTTGCTTTATTAACCATCAGAAAAGTAAATGATAATTTTCATCGAACTTTGAAAATAATAGGAATAATCAGAAAAGTTTTTCACAAAAAAAATATCATGAGAATTTATTATATTGCTTTTGTTTTAGATTTTTTTTATGCCTTGATGGTTATTTATACTCCACTGCATCTCCGAGCTATTGGGTTTGAGTGGAGTCAAATTGGATTGATTTTTACTATTATGCTTTTGCCTTTTGTCCTTTTTCAATATCCAGCCGGAATTTATGCGGATAAAGAATCTGGAGAAAAAGAGCTTCTAATATTTTCTATAATTCTTATGGGATTGGCTACTCTAAGTATCTATTTCATATCCTCGCTAAATATAGTGCTTTGGGTTTCAGTGCTTTTCATTACTCGTATTGGAGCAGCATTAATTGAAATTCTGCGCGATTCCTATTTTTATAAAAAAATTGATGTATATGATGTTGATGTTATTGATTTTTTTCGAACATCCAAGCCGGTGGCCTATATTTTGGCGACTGGAATATCTTCAATCATTATACTTTTTATGCCTCTCAAAGCTGCTTTTATTTTGGTAACTATTATCGTTCTTTCGGCTCTTTTTCCAGCGCTTAAACTACGTGACAATAAAAGCGAAAAAGAGTTAAGAAGGGCTTAACTGCAGGGTGGATAAAAAAATAAACCTATGCTATACTGGGTAAAGTAAAACCTGGTTATTTTTTAAATTATATAACTTATCACTTACGCAAAAACGTTTGGAGATAAGGCAATTATATGGAAATTTCAAAAAGATTATCCGCCTATTTAGCGGAGAAAAAATATAAAGTTGATATTATTGAGCACCGAACCACCTATACGGCTTGGGATACTTCTCAAACAGAAAAAGTGGAGCCAAAAGAAGTAGGAAAATCCCTAGTAATAAAAGCGGATAATGATTATATTTTGGCGTTGATTCCAGCCAACAAAAATTTAGACAAGAAAAAATTGTTGAAAATTATAAATGTAGACAGAAAGAAAAAAGGAGAAAAAAATTGCAAAAAAATTGATTTTGCCAAAGAAGTTTGGATGAAAAAAAATATCCCCGGAAAAGTTGGTGCCACCGCACCGTTCGGAGATTTTTTGAAGTTAGAAATTTTTATGGATAAGCTTTTGGAAAAAAATAAAAAAATTTATGTCGGTTCGGGCGAATATGAAATGTCGCTAAGAATAAACATATCTCAATATCTGAAAAATGAAAATCCGAAAAGAGAAAGTTTTAGTATGGCGAAAAAATAATGAAGTATCGATATAAAAATGAAAAATTCGAGGGACCTCTGGAATTGCTTCTTGAGTTGATTGAGAATGAAAAGATGGTCATTACCGAATTAAGTTTAGCGCATGTCTCTGATCAGTACCTTGATTTCATAAAAAATAATGAAAAAATTAATTTAGAAAATTTAGCTGACTTTTTGTCCATTGCTTCCAAATTAATTTTGATTAAGTCCAGAGCTATTTTGCCTATGTTCCAGTTTACGGAAGAAGAAAAGGATGAAATAAAAGATCTAACCTATCAATTGGAAGAGTATCGTCGTTTCAAATTGGCTTCGGAAAAAATAGGAAAAATAGCCGGTCAAGGGAGGATAGCCTATTCTCGGGAAAGTTTTTTTGGAGTGAAAGCAGTGTTTTTCCCACCCAAGAATATCAATGCCTTTGATTTAAAAAAGTTTTTTCAATTGGTGTTGGCTGAAATTCCTTTGATGGAAAAATTGGAAGAAGAAATAGTCAGAGAAGTTGTAACCTTGGAAGAAAAAATAAATGAACTGCAAGACACCATCCTCCATAGGATTGAAACATCATTTTCGGAATTAACTGCCAAAGCTCAGGATAAAGTAGATATCATAATTTCCTTTCTGGCTATGTTGGAAATGATTAAGCAAAGAATTGTTGAAGTGGAACAAAAAGATTTATTTAAGGAAATAAAATTAAAAACTAGAAGTGCCATTCGAGGCGAAATTTAGCATATATTATGGAACAGGAAAAAATAAAATCAGCCATTGAAAGTTTGCTTCTTGTCAGTGGGACGCCGATGAAAATTTCCCGAATAGCCAAAATTTTAGGTATATCTAAGCCAGAGACGGAAAATTTAGTCATGCTTCTTCAAACCGAGTATTCTGGAAGAAATAAGGGGATGATTATTATCAGGAAAGAGGATGAATTGCAATTGGCTACTACTCCGGAAAATGCTCAATATGTGGATCAACTGGTAAAAAGTGAAATTCAGGAAGGCTTGAGTCGAGCTTCGCTAGAAGTGCTCTCAATTATTGCCTATCGTGGTCCGATTTCTCGAATTGAAGTGGAGGCTATTCGTGGAGTTAATTGTAGTTTTATTGTTCGTTCGCTTTTGATGCGTGGATTGGTTGATCGGATGGAAAATCCTAAAGATGGGCGAGGGTATCTTTATAAAATTTCTTTTGAATTTTTGAAAAGATTAGGAATGGAAAAAGTGGAAAATCTCCCGGATTTTGAAAATCTTTCAAAAGATCCAAGAATTAAAAGTGTGATTGCCTGATGAATTTATTATGATCAAAAAAATTATAAAATTAACTATTTTTTTTCTTATTCCTATTTGGGTTATCTTTAGTAATTTTGGTTGGTTGGGAAAAGGAAAAGAAAAAATAAATATTGTTAGAGAAAATAAGGGACAAGAGGGTGAAAATGATTTTATTGATTTAAATAAATATAATTTATTTCCTATTGATCGTGCGGTGGCTTCCGGAGTTGTCCCAACCCGAAGTAAAGATTATTATGATCAAAAAATTTGGGCCGGATCGTCAGTCGCTATTGATGTTGATTCTGGAACTATTCTTTATTATGATAACGGACGGAAAAAAACTCAAATTGCTTCTCTGACTAAATTAATGACAGCTATTTTAGCTGTTGAAAATATTCAAAATCTAGAAACAAATATTGTCACTATTCCTCGTGAAGCATCACTTCTTCCTGGCACAGTGGTCGGCTGTCCGACATCAGGAGTTTGCCCAAGTAATCGTCTTTACACTGGGGAAAAAGTAAAAGCCATTAATCTCTTAAGAGTAATGCTAATGAATAGTGCTAATGACGCCGCTTATTCATTGGCCTATAATATTTCTGGAAATGAAGAAAAATTTGTTAAAGAGATGAATGAAAAAGCAAAAAGTCTTGGATTGAAGGATACTCATTTTTGCACCGCTTCAGGATTAGAAATAGATGGGCAGGAAGATCAATGTTATTCTTCAGCTTATGATATTGCTCGCATTGGAGCTTATTCTCTAAAATATGATTTAATTTGGGAAATTATGCGTATTCCTGACGGAAAATTTTATTCTGCTGATGGAACCTATATGCATGAATTGGTCAATACGGATATTTTAGTGGGGGAAGATTCGAAATTTATTGGAGGAAAAACTGGTTTTACTCCGATGGCCGGAAAATCTCTTTTGGCTGCGGCTAAAGATCCAGAGGGTCATCGTATTGTGGCAGTGCTTTTGGATGATGAAAAACGTTGGGAAGATATGCGCACGCTGGTCAATTGGGCTTTCGAAGCGTATGAATGGAAGTAGGGAATTGAAAAGTTGGAAACAAAAAACACAAAATAAAAAAGTTTAAAATAAAATGCAGACCAAAAAAGTTTATCTTTCAAAAAAACAGGGTTTCACATTGATTGAACTTTTGATAGTTATTGCGATTATTGGGATTTTGGCGTCAGTAGTTTTAGTTATATTAAGCAGTGCTAAGGGTAAGGCTAGAAATGCTGGTAGAAAACAAGATGTGGCATCTTTAATTAAAGCTATGGAAGCCATTAATAGTTATAATGGTAATTATCCTAAAACCGGAGATACTAAGTGGAGATGTGTTAGTAAATTTTGTAATTCGACTTCTAGCACCTACACTGATGATGGGGGCATATTTGCGAGTAATTATATATTACCTTATGTTTCAGCTCTTCCGATAGATCCCCCAGATAGTAATCGTGGTAGTTCTGGATATTTTTATGGTCAACCTCTCGTTTTAGGCGAAAAAACAAGTATATTTTGGGTTTTAGAAGGTAAAGATCAAAATTGTTCTCCAGGGCAATTTTGGAGTAATTTAGGAAATTCTACAGGGTGTAAATATACGTTTGATTAATAGCTATAATTTATAAATTTAGATTAAAAATATAGTTTAGAAATAAATTTTAATCTGATATAATATAAGAGGAAAATTATCTTTATGCAAATTGCTCAAATACAAACTATTCCCGAAGTGATTAATATTATGAAGGTTTTAACGACCAGTTTTTTGGCTTTTGTTTTAGCTTTTCTTTTGACTCCGCTATGGACTAAAATTTTGTATAAATATAAAATCGGAATAAAAATAAAAAGTAAATCAGTAGATGGCAAAGATCTTACTTTCATAAATAAATTACACGCCGAAAAAGCCGGAACACCCACTATGGGAGGTGTGTTGGTTTGGTTTTCGGTAGCGATTTTAATTTTGGCCTCTCATTATATTTTTCCTTGGATTGCGCAATCCTTGAATATTAATTTTATTGCGAGATTGGATTTTCTTAATCGTTCGCAAACCTGGCTACCTTTATTTATTTTAATAACGGCCGGGATATTGGGATTATTGGATGACTATATGAGTATTCGCGGTTGGGGAAAAAATAAAGGAGGAGGGATGAAATTTGCTATGAGATTTTGGTGGCTCTTTGCCATTGCTGGAACCGGCGCTTGGTGGTTCTATGATAAATTAGGCTGGGATCAAATTCATGTTCCAGCTGTAGGTGATTTTTCCATCGGTATTTGGTATGTGGTAGTATTTATTTTTATTATTCTTTTTAGTGCCATATCTTCTAATGAAACTGACGGACTAGATGGATTAAATGCTGGAGTACTTCTCTTTGGCTTTTCGGCTTTTGCGATAATTTCTGTTTTTCAAAATAAGATGGACTTAGCTTCTTTTTCAGCGGCTATCGCTGGTGCACTTCTGGCTTTTCTTTGGTTTAATATTTACCCAGCCCGTTTTATTATGGGAGATACCGGAGCCATATCACTAGGAACCACTTTGGGAGTGATGGCTATGTTGACCAATTCTGATTTGATTTTATTTTTAATTGTTTTTATTTATATTTTAGAATCAGGCAGTGTAGTTATTCAATTAACCAGTAAAAGATTATTTGGAAGAAAAGTTTTTTTAGCGGCGCCTTTACATCATCATTTTGAAGCCAAAGGCTGGCCAGAAACAAAGGTGACCATGAGAGCCTGGATTTTCACAGCTGTAACAGCCATTCTCGGGGTAATTATCGGCATAATAGGAATGGGTAAATAAATCTTTTAAAGTTTTCATTTTTATGGAATATTATATAATAAAAAAAATAGACGATATATTAAACTTAGCTAATGTGTAAATTATGAACAAAACAAAAATAAATTCAAGTGGGGGGGGGTTCACACTGATCGAACTTCTAATTGTCATTGCCATCATTGGAATTTTAGCATCTATTGTTTTGGTGAGTTTGAACGGAGCGAGGACAAAATCCAAACAGGCCAAAGCGTTATCTGCTATGCAATCTATAAAATCGCAGGCTGATATGTGTATAATCAGCGGAAGCTCTCTCAACGCTCCACCAACCGATGGAACCGAAGGAACAACTATTTGCGCTGATGGTTCTGGAGGAGCACTTCCTAATATTTCCGACACAACATTTGTTTATTGCGGAAATGGTTGTGGAGGATGGGGAAGCAGCGCAGGTTCTTATTATGCTGTAGTGTTAGTGGTAATGGGATAATTGTTTGTGGTAATAATAGCAATGTGTCTGGGTGGTATGGAATAACACCTATTGATTTTACCGGAGTATCCGGCTGTAAAACTTTTGGATTTTAATGTATTAATTTTAATTAATTCACAAAAAATAATCCAAAAAAACGCTAAAAAATATTTTCCAATCAATAAATTTTAACCATATGCTCCAAAAAATAGTTAAATGGATAAATTTCAAATACAAAATCAAAATTCGTAAGTTGCCAATTTTAGCTTTTTTTGCTATGATTTAGACATGACAGTAGAAACTATCAAAAAGAAAATAACGCCCATTCTCAGGCGCCAAGGAGTTCTCAAAGCGGCTGTTTTTGGCTCGTTCGCAAGAGGGGAAGAAACAAAAAATAGCGACGTTGATATTTTAGTGAAACTTGCTAAAAGCAAGAGTTTGCTCGATCTTGTTGATCTTAAACTTGAATTACAAGACAGGCTTAGTAGAGATGTAGATGTTATTTCGTATGGAGGCATTCACCCGCTTCTGAAAAACATAATTTTAAAAGATCAAAAAGTAATATATGAAAGTAAAAAAAGATCATAAAATTTTTCTCGAGCATATTTTGGAAAATATTGAAAAGATAGAAACAAGACGCAACTCTTCGAAGACTGGAAGTCATAGGCGAAGCTGTTAGAAATCTTCCTCTATGATCCGAAAAATGCAGGGAAAATTAAATAGCTTATAATATTCGAAATTTTAATTTGACAAACTCAATTTTATAGCACATAATAATAAATAATGAAGGCAAGGTTAAGAATTTTCGCCATTTGCGGTGAAACAGGGACAGACGGTCGATCTTCCATGAAAAACCCTTGCTTAAAATATAATAATAGAATCACGAAAATGACTGAACCTGTAAGGGATAAGGATTTCGTTGAATATGTGGTAAAAAGCATAGTTAACAATCCTGATTCCGTAAAAATCGATCGAAAAATCGATGAAATGGGAGTTCTTATAACGTTGGATGTAAGTCCTGAAGATATGGGAATGATAATTGGTCGTGAAGGAGCGACTGCCAAAGCTCTTAGAACTCTTTTAAGAGTAATTGGAGCCAAAAACAATGCCAGAGTTAATCTGAAAATTAATGAGCCAGAAGGAAGTGAAAGAAAACCGCGAGCTCAAAAAAGCATTGACGATGTCGTAGGCGGCATTGAAGTTTAGAAAATATTAGCACTTTTAGCTCCGCAGAGGAGCTCGCTAGCAGAAAAGGTTTCTTTTTTTGGAACCTTTTTTGTTTGGAAGTGATATGATATGATTAAAAATATAAGGTTTTATATTATCACAAAATTTCTGGCAGTTTTACCTGAGCGAAGCGAGGTTGTAAAAGTGAGCACCCCGACTTTATGTTGGGGCCATGATATAAATTAGAAATATGAAATTCGACATCATTACAATATTTCCCAGAATGTTTGATTCTTATTTTTCAGAGTCTATTCTTAAACGAGCTCAAGAAAAGGAGATTATTAAAATTGAAACGCATAATCTTCGAGATTATGCTACAGATAAACATAAAACAGTGGATGATACGCCTTATGGGGGTGGAGCGGGAATGGTATTAAAAGTTGAACCGATTTATCGATGTGTTCAATTTTTAAAGTCAAAAGATAAAAGTAAAAAAATAAAAGTCAGAACCATTTTATTTTCTGCCAAAGGAAAAAAATATACTCAAAAAGAAGCGCAGAGGCTTTCAAAATACGATAAGTTAATTTTAATTTGTGGACGCTACGAAGGAGTAGACGAAAGAGTTGTTCAATATATTGCGGACGAAGAAATTTCTATCGGCAATTATGTTTTAACCGGCGGAGAGATTCCAGCTATGATAGTGGTGGATTCAATTGCTAGGTTAATTCCAGGGGTTTTGGGAAATAAGCAATCTTTAGAGGAAGAAAGCTTCAGTATGGGGGTCCGCCATTCGGCGGACGCTAAATTTTCTAGCGAAATTAAAAATTTCGAAAAAATTTGCGAACACCCGCAATATACTAAACCGGAAACTTTTCAAAAATGGTCCGTTCCCAAAATTTTATTGCAAGGCCATCATGAAGAAATAAAAAAGTGGAGAGAAAAAAATTCTCAAAAAATGAAGTAAACAATGAGTAAAACCGATTCAAAAATTGATAAAAAACTTCTTTGGGTAGCCTTAGCCCTTTTTGTTTTTGGATTGGTCATGATTGCTTCGGCTGGAATTTCCTATTCACAAATAAGATTTGACGATCCCTACTTCTTTTTTAAACGTCAGTTATTTGGATTTGGTATTGGTTTAGTGGCACTCTATTTTTTCCAAAAAGTAGATTATGGTTTTTGGAAAAAAATATCCTTTCCACTTTTTCTGGGTAGTTTGGTTTTATTGGTGTTGGTTTTTATTCCAGGTATTGGGACTAAAATTTATGGCGCTAGTCGCTGGATAAAAATCGGACCGATTAATTTCCAACCTTCGGAAGCGCTCAAATTTTCTTTGATAATTTATCTAGCTGCTTGGCTAGTAGGAAGAAAGGAAAGAATCAGGGATTTTTTTGAAGGATTAGCCCCTTTCGTGGCCATTATTTCCTTGATTAGCTTTCTTTTAATCAAACAGCCGGACATTGGAACTTTAGGAGTGGTAATTTTAATTGCGATGTCGATTTTTTTTGTTTCCGGCTCCAAGCTTTCCCATATTTTTCTTATTTTGGGTGGCGGTGTAGCTTCTTTAATAATTTTAATCAAATTGGAAGCCTATCGAATGAATCGCTTGCTGGTTTTTTTGCATCCAGAACTGGATCCGCGGGGAATTGGCTATCAAATCAATCAAGCTTTATTAGCTATTGGTTCTGGCGGAATTTTTGGAGTAGGCCTAGGACATAGCCGACAAAAATTTAATTATCTACCTGAACCGGTAGGCGATTCTATTTTTGCCATCATCGGAGAAGAATTGGGTCTAATTGGTTGTTTATTTTTAATTTCCCTGTTAACCTTTGTCGTTATTCGGGGCATAAAAATTGCTAAAAATTCTCCCGATGAATTTTCTAAGCTTTTAGCAGTGGGTATTACGGCTTGGATTTTTTTCCAGTCATTTATTAATATTGCTGCCATTTCCGGGCTGATTCCTCTCACAGGAATTCCCTTGCCTTTCATTAGTTATGGAGGAACTTCTATGGTTTTTTTGATGGCTGGAATCGGTATTTTGCTAAACATTTCAAAAAGTGTCAGAATAGATTAGAATATAAGTATATGAAAATTGTTTTAACTGGAGGCGGAACTGGTGGTCATATTTTTCCACTAATAGCCGTAGCTAAAAAAATCAAAGCCAAAAAACCAGAGGTTCAGTTTTTATTTATTGGACCGAAAGGTAAATTGGAAGAAGAAGTTTTTGGGAAAGAAGGAATTCCAACTAAAAACATTATGGCCGGAAAAGTGCGTCGCTATTTTTCTTGGCTTTATTTTATTGATTTTGTAAAACTACCGATTGGATTTATTCAGGCGCTGTGGTTGCTTTTACGTTATATGCCGGATGCGATTTTTTCCAAGGGCGGTTATGCTTCCATTCCAGTAGTTTTGGCGGGATGGATTTACCGCATTCCTATTTTAACTCACGAGTCTGATAGTATTCCAGGAGTGGCCAACAGTTTTATTGGAAAATTTTCCCAACGAGTGGCGGTTTCTTATCCCGAAGCAGAAAAAGAATTTCCGGCTGAGCAGGTGGTTTTAACCGGCAATCCTATTCGAGAAGATATTCTTCAAGGCAATGCGCAACGGATTAGAGAAAAATTGGGATTAACTAATTCCAAAAAAATTATTTTTGTTTATGGCGGATCCCAAGGTGCCAAAAACATTAATGAAAAGATTTTGGATATTTTACCGAAAATAATTAAAAAATATCAAATAATCCACCAGACCGGAGAGAAGAATTTTGAGGAAGTGACGCGCAAAGCTGGAGAACTAGGATTCAAAGCGGGAAGAGAAGGTTATGAGCCGATAGCATTTGTCGGAGATGATCTGAAGGATATTTTGGCGGCTGCCGATTTGGTGATTACCCGTGCCGGAGCTAATTCAATTTCTGAAATTGCCGCTAACGGAAAGCCGACTATTTTAATTCCTATTGCCAAATCTGCTAATGATCACCAACGGATGAATGCCTATTCATTGGCTCGTTCTGGAGCAGCGATTGTTTTAGAAGAGAGTAATTTAGGAGAACATTTATTAATGGGTCGCATTGACGAAATATTAGAAAATCAAGAATTAAATCAAAAATTATCAGAAGGTATAAAAAAATTCTATCATCCCGATGCAGCCGAAAAAATTGCCGATGGAATAATTGAATTGGCCGATGGAAATTAGCTATGACAATAAACTTTTCTAAAATTAAAAAAGCCTATGTAATTGGTATTAAAGGCTCCGGCATTGTAGCAGTGGCGGAAATTCTTTTGTCTATGGGGGTGGAAGTTTCCGGATCGGATACAACGGAAAAGTTTTTTACTGATGCGGTTTTGCAAAAATTAGGCATAAAATATTTTGAAAATTTTTCTGAAAAAAATATCCCAATTGATGTGGAGTTGGTAGTTTATTCTACGGCCTATAATGCGGACAATAATGTAGAATTTCAGGAATGCCAAAAAAGAGGACTTTTAATGGTGAGCTATCCAGAAATTTTGGCAGATTTTTTTAACCAAAAATACGGTCTGGCGGTTTGCGGAACACATGGAAAAACCACCACCTCGGCTCTTTTAGCTACTTGTCTAAAAAATGCCGGAGTAGATCCAACGGCGGTTGTTGGCAGTCGAGTTCAAGAATGGGATAAAAACGCCTTAGTTGGAAAAGGGGAATTTTTTGTCATTGAAGCAGATGAATTTCAAAATAAATTAAAAATGTATAATCCGAAAGCGATAATTTTAACCAGTGTGGATTATGATCATCCGGATACTTTTCCAAGTTTTGCTGAATATAAAAAAGCTTTTGGTGATTTTGTATCTCGAATTCCCAAGGCTGGTTTTTTGGTGGTTTGGGGGGATAGTGTAGACACTCTGGAAATAGCCAAGGAAACTACTTGTGAAGTGATTAAATATGGCATCGGAGAAGAAAATGATGTAGTGATTGGAGAACAAAAAATAATCAATAATGGTCAGGAAATATTTCAAGAATTTGAAATTAAAAGCTTAGGAAAATTCAGAACAAAATTAGTGGGGAAACATAATGTTTTAAATGCCACCGCGGTCGTGGCCGTGGCTCAAAAATTAAATTTAGATTTGGGAAAAATTCGCGAAGGAATAAATAATTTTCAAGGCACATCCAGAAGATTTGAATATATCGGTGAAAGAAACGGAGCTATTTTAATTGACGATTATGGTCATCATCCAGAAGAAATAAAAGCTACTTTAAAAGCCACGCGGGAAATTTATCCTGATAAAAATATTATTGCGGTTTTTCAGCCACATTCTTTTTCACGTACGGAAGCTTTACTGGAAGATTTTGGACAAAGTTTTGATTCGGCCGATCAAGTTATTGTTCTGGATATTTATGGTTCGGCTCGAGAATATTCTGGAAAAATTAGTTCTCAAAACGTCTCCAATTTGATTAATAAATATAATCCGCAAAAATCAGAATATTTGCCCAAAGCGGAAGACGTCGTTGAATTTCTCAAAGATAAAATTGGAAAAAAAGATGTAGTCATTGCCATCGGAGCTGGCAATGGTTGGGAAGTGGTGGAGAAGTTGAAAAATTAATATGTATTATCTCTATATTCTCAAATGCTCGGACAAAACTTTATACACTGGCATCACTACAGATTTAAAACGGCGAGTAGTTGAGCATAATGTTGGAAAATTGGGCGCTAAGTATACTTCAGCTCGTCGGCCAGTAAAATTAGTCTATTCAAAAAAATTTAAAAATCGTTCCACGGCTTCTAAAGAGGAAGCACGGATTAAGAAGATGAAAAAAGTGGAAAAGCTAGAATTACTAAAAAAATAAAAGACGTATTTCAAAAAAATGGAACACAATCATAAAGCCGAAACCAAGAAAACTCACACGCTGATTATTTCTGATTTACATTTGGGTACACCTGTTAGCCGGGCGGACAAAGCTTTGAAATTATTGCAAAGTTATTCTTTTCGTAAACTGATTTTACTAGGAGATGTTTTTGAAAGTTTGAATTTTAAAAAGCTAGACAAAGATTGCTGGGAACTTTTGAATTATATCGGAAAAATTACCAAAGACAGAAAAGTGCGCTGGGTGTTGGGTAATCATGATGCGGGGTTACATAATGTTTTTGACTCATTGATGGGAGCTAGAATCTACGAAACTTATACCTGGCAATATAAGCATGAAAAATATTTAGCTACTCATGGCCATCAGTTTGATCGTTTCTTGGTAAATAACGCTGTGTTGAGTCATATGGCAACTGTTATGTATGATTTTATTCAAAGAATGGATAGTGATGAGAAGAAATTTAGCCACTGGTTAAAAAGAAAAAGTAAGGGCTGGCTTCGACTTTCGGACAAAGTGGCTCGTTCCGCTATTCGCTATGGAAAAAAGCATGAAGCTAATTATGTTTTTTGTGGGCATACTCACAAAGCTATGAAAAAGCATAGTCATGACATCAAATATTTCAATTCCGGCTGTTGGACCGATGATCCTTGCACCTATATTACTATCGATGAAGATAATATTAAGATTCACGAGTATTAATTTTTTAAATTGAAAAGTATATACGTTAGTATATGCTGGAACACATATGCTTAATATCCAAGAAAATATAATTTTAGCCAGTCAGACCTCCTTTCGCATTGGTGGACCGGCGAAGTTTTTTGTTGAGGTGAATAATGTTCCGGAATTGGAAGAAGCGTTGAAATATGCCGAAGATAATAATTTGACCTATTTTATTTTAGGAGGAGGTAGTAATTTACTGGTGAGTGACAAAGGGTTTGACGGGTTGGTGATTAAAATAAGAATGAACGAAATCAAGGTGGATAAAGGTACTAATATAGTAGAAGCGCAGGCGGGTGTTCCTTTAGCGCGAATCGTTAATTCATCTATTGCTGAATCAATGACTGGAATGGAGTGGGCGGTGGGTATTCCTGGAACTATTGGTGGTGCCATTCGAGGCAACGCAGGAGCCTTTATGGGAGAAACGGGGGACGCAATTGAATCAGTGAAATTTTTGGATACAGAGGACGGGCAGATTAAAGAGTTTTCCAAAGAAGAGTGTAAGTTTAGTTATCGCGATAGTATTTTCAAACAAAAAGGAACAATGATTGTGGTTTCCGCTAGAATAAAATTAGCGCCGGGAAACAAAGAGGAAAGTATGGAAAAAATAAAAGCCATCCTTCCCAAACGTATCGCGCTCCAAACGCCAGGGACCACTAACGCAGGATCATATTTCGTCAATCCAGTGACGGAAAAAGAAGAATTGATAAAAGAATTTGAAACTGAAAAAAATGTTAAAAGTAAGGGTGGAAAAGTGCCAGCTGGGTGGTTGATGGAAAAAGCGGACTTGAAGGGAAAAACAATTGGGGGAGCGATGGTGAGTAAAGATAATGTAGCTTATTTTCTCAACACAGGCTCGGCGACAGCAGAAGATGTGGTGATGTTATCTAGTTTTGTAAAACAACAAGTACGAGATAAATTTGGAGTGCAATTACAAGAAGAAGTGGAATACATGGGATTTTAAATAAGAAAGTAATTTTTAATTCACCCAGTTAAATCCCCGATGGCGGGGTTCGGCTCTGCCGAAATTTAACGGGGTAAAAAAATATGACAGCAGAAAAAAGCATGCGTTTTCTTTTTAAGGGTGTTACTATTGATTCTCGGACAGAAGAATATATTATAAAGAGATTAAGCTCCTTGGAAAAGTTGAATGGAAAAATTATACGAACGGAAGTGGAAATTGATCGAGATAAAAAAGGTAAGTTTCGAGCAGAAGTGATGATAAAAACGCCTACCAATCTTTACCGGGTGGAAGAAACGACGGAAAGTATTGAAGGCTCAATTGATATCGTAGAAAATGAACTTAAGATTCAAATAAGAAGAGATAAGGAACGAAAAAGAACCTTACAGAGAAGAGGAGCACGTTCTATTAAAAAGAGTCTAGTAGTGGATGAAAAAGCCCGTTTTTAAGCCTATTGGAAAAAGAAAATTTTAGAAAAAAGCCGGAATTAGCCAAAAAGTGCCAATCTGGCTTTTTTTGTTTGGAATATTATGGCTTATTTAAGCCAATATGAAGTTTTTAGGTTTGACAGGATGCTAATTATGTGCTACAATTAAAAATCGTAGTTTTCCTGCCCGCAGGGGTCAAATAGAACACTTACTTTTTTTAACTTTTACAGCTTCCTGGGCTGTTTTTTTGTTTTTCCGGTGTTGA
>PFCG01000029.1 GCA_002773095.1 Candidatus Moranbacteria bacterium CG10_big_fil_rev_8_21_14_0_10_35_21 | reverse complement strand
CTGATAATGAAAGCTATTGATGAAATTTTTACCGAGTGCCCTTTCTATGGACATCGTCGAGAAGTTAAGCTAGTTTATTGACTAAAAGGGAGTTAGTTGATAAACTTCTAGACAGTAATAAATATTAAAAAATCCCTTAGTCAAGGGAAATTAAGTAAAGATATGAGTCAAACGTATAAGCCCAAAAAACTAAAAAGAAAAAGAAAGCATGGCTTTAGAAAAAGAAACAGCACAACCAATGGAAAGAAGGTTTTAAAAAGAAGGATAAAGAAGGGAAGAAAAAAGTTAACTAAGGTTTAAAATGGAGGTAACCAAAAAAAAGAAAAAAAAGTATCTGGTATCAGGAGGTTTCTTTTTGGTTGATTTATTTTCAGAAAAAAAAGGATTTAAAGTCTCAGTGGGCACTAAATTTTCCAAAAAAGCGGTAGAGAGAAATAAGATGAAAAGGCAACTGAGAGAAATCATTAGAAAAGCGATGAAAGGAGAAAATAAAAAAATAGAAATCATCGCTTGTATAAACAAAAAACCAGCGGACCAAGTAATATTTTCTAAACTAGAAAAAGAAATTAAAGAACTAATTAAAAAATTAAAATAATTAAAAAATGTCTTTTGTATTTAACGAACTTGTCTATAGGCCTCTCTACAATCTGCTTATCTTTGTATATAATGTTTTTCCGCTAGCTGACTTTGGGATAGCGATTATAATTGTCACCATTATTATTAAAATTATACTCATTCCTCTTAGTCGTAAGCAGATAGAATCGCAGAAAAAAATGCAAGAATTGCAACCGCGAATAAAGGAAATTCAAGAGAAACATAAAAACGATAAGGAAAAACAGAGTCGGGCTATGTTGGAGTTGTATAAAGAAAAAAAAACCAACCCTCTTTCTGGCTGTTTACCTATGATTGTTCAGTTGATTTTTTTAATTGCTATTTATAGAATACTTTTTAATATCTCTCAATCAGGGTTAATAGTAGAGGCTAATAATTTGTATTCTTTCATATCTAATCCAGGACAAATTAATCACTCCTTTTTAGGCATTATAGACCTTTCGGCTACCTTGAGCTTGAGCCACTTAACCATTGGGAATATTCCTCATCTAATCTTAATTTTGCTAGCCGCTGGTTCTCAGTATTTTCAAACCAAGATGCTTATGGCTAAGCAGCCCAAAGCACAAAAAAATGCTAAAGGCGGAGATTTTTCCCAAATGATGACACAGCAAATGCTTTATCTTGGTCCTCTACTAACTTTATTTATCGGTTTTAAATTTCCAGCTGGCCTATCGCTTTACTGGTTAGTTTCAACAGGTTTTATGATAGTGCAACAATATCAATTAGAAAAGAAAGAAAAGAAACTGGCTAAAAAAGATAACTATTAATTTAAATAAGAATGGAAAATCAAGATAGAGAAAAGAATGAACAAATTGCCATAGAAGTTATAAGAGAATTTTTAGCCAAAATGGGATTTGAGGGTGAAATAGAAAAAAAAGAAACTACTGAAAATGAAAGTTTGATTTTTAATATTCAAACAAGGGACTCTAGTTTTTTAATTGGACAATACGGAACGAATCTTCAGTCTTTGCAACACTTGGCTCGTCTTTTGGTGAGAAAAAAAATAGAAGAAAAAATGAACTTTATTGTGGATGTTAATTCATATCGAGAAGAAAAAAATAAATCTATTGTTTCCTTGGCTCATGAAGCAGCGGAACAAGCTATACGAGAAGATAAGTCTATAGCGCTTCGACCAATGTCTTCTTATGAAAGAAGAATTGTTCATCTAGAGATTTTGGAAAATGAAAATGTAAAAACGGAAAGTGTTGGAGAAGGAGAAGAGCGAAGGGTTATCATAAAACCAGCTAGTTTAATTTAAAACATTATTATGGCAGTGGCCAGAAGAATTGCTTACAATGTTTTTGTAAGTAGTATTTCCAAAATTTTATCTACTATCTTGGCTTTGGTAGCGATTGGATTTATAACCCGCTATTTGGGCACAGAGGGGTTTGGAGAATATGCGATTGTGTTAGCTTTTTTGTCTTTTTTTGCCGCTCTAGCTGATCTTGGTTTATATCCAATAGCCACTAGAGAAATTTCTAGAGCAGGAGCAGATGAAGAGAAAATTATCAGCAATATTTTTTCCTTAAGAATTATAACAGCGATAGCTGTTTTTATTATTTCTCCAATAGTAGTCTGGGCCTTTCCTTATCCAGAAGAAGTAAAAAAAGGCATAATCATAGTAGCCGCTTCTTTTATCTTTTCTTCAGGCTATCAGGTTTTAAATGGAATTTTTCAAAAAAGGCTAATAATGGATCGGGTAGCTATAGCGGAATTAGTGGGTAAAATTATTCAGGTTGGAGTAGTTATTTTAGCAGTCAGAAAGGGATTAGGTTTTAATTGGGTAGTATCTGCGCTACTTTTAAATATGGTAGTTAGCTTTACCATTGTTTTTTTATTAGCTAAAAAATATGTTCGATTTGTCTTTAAGGTAGATTTGAAGCAGTGGAAAAGTTTTCTTAAAGAATCTCTGCCTATGGGAATATCTTCGATAATAATCTTTATTTATTTTAAAATGGACACCATCCTTCTTTCCATTATGAAAGGCAGTGCGGAGGTCGGTATTTATAACGCGGCCTATAAGGTTTTGGAAAATATAACTTTCTTCCCTGCAATGGTGGTGGGTTTAGTTTTTCCGATCATGTCCAAAAACATATTTATTAATAAGGCGGAATTCAAAAATATCTCCAATAAAACTTTTAAGTTTTTTATAGTTATGGTGGTGCCACTAATTGTTGGTGTTTTGTTTCTTTCTGAAGAAATAATTAATATTATTGGTGGCGGAGAATTTGCTCAGTCGGCTCCAGTTTTAAGAATATTGGTTTTTGCTTTGGGACTTATATTCTTTGGACATTTTTTTAATAATATTCTAATCGCAGGAAACCTGCAAAAAAAATTAGTCAAAATTCTGGCTGTAGTTGCCATAATTAATGTGGTTGGCAATCTTATATTTATCCCTCGTTTTTCTTATTTTGGCTCAGCTTATATTTCAGTGATAACTGAGATGGTGGTTGTTTTTCTAACAGCGCTGATGGTGTTTAGAAAAATTGATTATGTTCCAAGGGCAGAAAAATTTTCAAGCATTCTGCTATCCGGGCTTATTATGGCGAGTTTTCTCTTCGTTTTCAAAGAATTTAATTTTTTTATGTTGACTTTAGGTGGAGCACTTATTTATTTCATTTTTCTTTGGATTTTTAAGGCAGTTAAAACTTCGGAGTTACTTAGTTTAATAAGCCGTAAAGGCGTAGAAGAATATGAAGAAATACCTTAAATTAAAAGGTATATCCTAAACTTTATTAGTATAATAATCTATGAATTATTTACCGGCGAGCTCGCCCGCCTTTGGCGGGAAGAACTTCCCTAAGGTTTTTATTGTAATCTTGAACTATAATGGCAAGGAGGTTATTAAAAAATGCCTAGCTAGCGTTTTTAAGATTAATTATCCTAATTTTGAGGTGGTTTTAGTGGACAATAATTCAACAGACGGATCCTTTGAAGTGGCTAAAATTAATTTTTCCAAAGCTAGTTTTATTAAAAATGAAGAAAACCTTGGTTTTTCTTCTGGAATAAACATCGGAATAAAATTTTCTTTAGAAAGAATGGCCGAATACGTTTTTATCTTAAACAATGACACCGAGGTGGACACAGAATTTCTGGGTCATTTGGTGAAAGTTTTTAGAAAAGATGAAAAAATAGGCATTACCAGTCCAGTTATTTTTGAGACACAAACTAAAGAAGTTTGGTTTTCCGGAGGATCAATCAAATGGAGTCGGATGAAAAATAAGCATAGTCAGTCCATAAAAGTGCAGGATTATTACGAGTCAGGTTTTATTTCCGGGTGCGCTATGCTAATAAAAAAAGAAGTTTTCAAAAAAATAGGGCTTTTTGATGAAGACTTTTTTCTTTATTGGGAGGACGCCGATTTTAGCTTAAGAGCCAAAAAAGAGGGCTTCAAAAATGTAGTAGTTTCCGATAGCTGGGTCTACCATTCAGAACAAAGCCGAAAACAAAATAAGCGAAAAATATATTGGCTAGTTATTTCTGGACTAGTTTTCTTCAAAAAAAATACTCCCTTCCGATGGAGGTTGTGGATTAAGTTTTGGTTATTTCTGCGAAAAACAAAAAATAAAGTAGATTTACTTTTTGGGGACAAGTATAATGCAGAAATTATTAAACGAGCTTTTGACGATTTTAAAAAAGCCGGTTTCTAGAACTTTATGGGAGAACTATCTAAAATTTCATTTATAGTTGTTAATTATAAAAGTGAGCAATGTCTAGAAAATTGTGTGGTTTCTATTCAACGTTTTTTAAAAGACACTCAAAAAAAGGAAATTTTGGTTATTAATAATGATAGTCAAGAAAAACTAAAAGATTTTGCCCAAAAATTTCCTCAAGTATCAGTGATAACAATGCCAACTAATATTGGGTTTAGTCGAGCTGGTAACAAAGGATCAGGGCTGGCAAAAGGAGAGATTCTATTTTTTATTAATCCGGATGCGGAAATACTAGAGGGAAAGCTAGAGGAAATAGAAAACTGTCTTAATCAGAACAAAAGCGGAATTGTAGGAGTGAAATTAGTGGATAAAGAAGGTATTTTGCAAAAATGGAGCTTTGGGGAAAGTATCAACCCGGTTAATCTTTTATTAAATAAGCTCCCCCCTTTTTTTAGAAGTGGAGAGGCAAAAAATAAGACAAAAAAAGTGGGCTGGGTTAGTGGAGGAGGTTTGGCGATAAAAAAAGAACTCTTTCATAAGCTAGGAGGATTTGATGAAAATTTCTTTATGTATTTTGAAGATGTTGATTTAGCTCGCAGGACTAAAAAAATGGGTTATGACGTAATTTGGAATCCGAATATTTTAATTAAACATTTGGGTGGAGTGAGTAGCCAAACCGAAAAGGAAAAAAAAGAAAAATATTATCAATCGCAAGAATATTATTTTAGAAAGCATTTTGGAAAAGATGTTTCCACTTGGGTAAGTTTTTTTAGAAAGAGATTTAATTAATATGGAAAAAATAATTGCCTTTTTAGCCGTTTATCTCCCTTTTCAATTAGCTATTAATCCAACGGCAGGTGTTGATTTGGCCTCTATTAGGGTGTTAGTGATATTGGTGTTTTTTCTTTGGTTGGCACAAGGTCTAAAAAAGAAACAGATGGAAATACCAGTTAATTTAAAGTTATTTTTTCTTTCATTCTTTTTACTGCTTTCTTTAGTTTCTTTTCTGGTTAGTCAAAATCACGACTGGTCGGTAAGGAAGATGGTTTATCTTATTTCGATTTTCCCTATCTATTTAGTCGTTTCATCTTTAATAAAAAAGAATGAAGTTCAAATAAAACTAATAAAAAGTTTAGTTATTGGAGGTGGCTTAGTGGCTTTATTAGGTGTCTTTCAATTTTTAGGACAATTTTATCTAGGAAAGGATAAAATATATACTCTTTGGGCGGAAAAAATTGCGCCTCCCTTCTTAGGGAAATCCGTAACACAAGCAGTCTTGGAAAATCCCAGCTGGCTGGTAAATATTTCTGGAGAAACCTACTTAAGAGCCACCGCCTCTTTCCCAGATCCACATATGCTTTCATTTTTTTTAGGATTATTATTTCCCTTAGCGCTTGGACTTGGTTTTTTTGAAAGAAGAAAAAAAATGCTCTGGTTTATTTTAGCGGGGGTTATTTTAATAGCGGATATTTTAACTTTTTCTCGGGGTGGATATTTAGGATTGATTGGTGGATTGATCTTTTTTTTATTTTTTCTTTGGAAAAAATTAGGGTGGACGGGAAAAAAAATAGTAGCTGTTAGTATTTTAGGTTTTTTGCTGGCTATTTTTTATCCGAGTCCTATTTCTCAAAGACTGCAATCCTCATTTGATTTAAAAGAAGGATCAAATAAAGGAAGGTTGTCTATTTGGGAGGATTCGGGAAAGATAATAGCAGATAATCCATTATTAGGGGTGGGGTTAGGAAATTATGCCCTAGCCATTAAGCCTCTAGCCACTTATAGAGAGCCTATTTATGCACATAACACCTACTTGGATATTGCCGCTGAAACAGGGATATTAAACGCTCTTATTTGGATTTTGTTTTTATGGGTAGTTATACGAGATTTTATGAAAAAAAGCTTAAATAACCCGATTTTTATGGCTGGAGCGGTGGGAATTATAATTTTTTCTATTCATTCTGTGGTGGAAACAGCCATTTATTCTCCAGTAGTGTTGTGTTTGTTTTTGATTATTTCCGCCTTAAGTAATTATCAAAAAGATGAAAAAATATCTTAGTTTAGAAAATTTAATTAGTGTCATAATTATAATATTACCGACTTATCTGATACGATTTAATATTTTTTCCGTTCCTACTAATTTATTGGAAGTGCTTATGACAAGTTTAATTGTAGTCTGGCTTTTGAAAAAAAAGGATAAAGTGGCTTTTTTAAAAAAAGGTGTAGGAGTATATAAAAAGTATATTTTTTGGGTTATTTTAATTTTTTTAGGTCTCTTAATCTCCACTTTGGTTAATCAGAACTATACAGCTGGAGCAGGCATAATTAAAGGTTGGTTTTTGTTCCCTATAATTTTTTCAGCCATAGCAATTACAGAAGTTAAAAAAGAAAAAATATTTCTAAGCTATTTTATTTCTTCTTTTGTGGTAGCTTCTTTAGCTTTGGGCTATTTTTTCCTTAATTTAATAACCTTTGATGGAAGACTGGAAGCTTTTTTCAATTCACCTAATTATTTAGCGATGTATTTAGCTCCAGCGCTAATAATTGGAGTAGGTCTTTATACTAGAAATAAAAAAATATATGGAGTTGCTTTAGCAATTATTTTGGTAGCTTTTTATCTAACTTTTTCTTATGCGGCTTGGGCCAGCGTTTTCATAGCGATAATCATATTCCTTAGACTGAATAAAAAAATAAAATTAAAAGCCATAGGCATTGTTCTGGGTGTAGCTATTCTGTTATTTATTTTTTCTCAAGCAGGAAAAAATAAGTATAATGATTTCAGTCATTTTACCGAGCGTTCGTCATTATCTTCTCGGACGATGGTATGGAAGGCTGCCGAGAAAATAATTTCAGATAATTGGTTCCTAGGTATTGGGCCAGGAAACTTTCAAACTAAATATTTAGAGTATCAAAAATATTTTCCACCTTATTTAGAATGGGCTGTCCCCCATCCCCATAATATTTTTTTGAGTTTTTGGCTTCAAAGTGGACTAGCTGGGTTAATTGGATTTTTAGGATTGATCTATTTAAGAATTAAAGAAACATCCGAAAATGTTTTTAATAAAAACGCTTTGGCGACCCTATCAACAGCTATTTTAATTTACATTTTGATTCATGGAATGGTAGATACCACTTATTTTAAAAATGATTTAGCTATTGTTTTTTGGCTTTTCTTTTTTATGGGTATTAAAAAATTTTAAAGCTAAGTATTTTTTTTCTTTCTTACTTTTTCTTTCCGCAAGAAAAAGTAAACAAAAAGAACTCTCAGCCAAACTCCGTCTCAGATGAATCCTAACTTTACTCGCCAAAACTCCAAGTCAGCCTCCGCCATAGGCGGATAAATATGGCTGAATCGGTGAGGAGTTTCTAAACGCTCGTTTCAGCTGGATTCATAGCTGAGACTGCGTAAGGCTGAAGAACTTAATTGAATATAGGCTGATTGTTTAGTTTTAGATTAAAGCTCTATGCGATAAAGTTTTTCGTCAGTTCGGTTGACGAAAAATAAGAAACCTTTGTCAGGCGAAAGGAATAAGTTGGTAGCATCATATTGTCCATTAATTTCTTTTAGGTCAACAATTCTTTTTTTCTCTCCAGTTAAAACATCTATTTCCCAGAAAGTATCAGTGGTATTGAAATTCCCTTGGTAATAACTGTTAGGAAGAACGGAATTTTCTGGAATAGATGAAGGAAGAGCACAATAAACAGATTGAGTATTTTTCCAAATACACTTAGAAATAAAGGTTGGTAGGTCCAAATCCTTATAATTTGATCCGTCAGCCGAAAAAGATCCTAATTGCATTTTTAAACCATTTTTAGAATCAGAATGACTGGATAAAGCCAGTGTTCCATCTTCATTCCATAGATAGTCGGCTCCAAAATTTCCACTGGAAATAATCTTAATTTCTCCTCCAATAGTGGGAACAGAAGAAAGTTTTGATTCTTGGGAAGCATCAGGTTCGTTCCAGAAAGAAATAAGACCAGTTTTAGGAATAGGCGCTAGAAATATTGAAGAAGAGTCTAGGTCGGATATTTTAGACCAATTAGCGCCATCATAATCAGCCATATTAAGAGAATCTTTTTTAGTTACCGTATTAAAGAAAGAATAAATAATTTTTCTATTGTTCTGCCAACTAAGGGATTGAATGTTTTCGTGTAAAAGTCCCCCCATAACTTCTTCATAAGAATAGTAGCCATATCTTTCGGCGCCATTAACATTATTTCTAGAAAGAACTTTAGTTTTATCCGGAGACCAAAAAATATTTAAAATTCCTGAAAGTTCTTTGCTAGAAAGGGTTTCTTTGCCGTCTCCATCAAAATCAACCTGAAAAACTTGCCCAGTATTTTTGTTGTAATATTTAATACCATCCTCAGTTTCATTGATGGTGGGGGCCAAAACCGCTTCTTCGGTAATAGCTACAAGCTTTCCAGTTTTAGGAATTATGGGCTCAGCTATCTCCTGAACAGTCTCAGATTCATCTTGACTAGAGTCTTTTACAGAAGGTTTTTGGAAAGATAGAAAATAAATACCCCAAAGGAGTAAAATCACCCCAAAGCTAATAGCAGAAATCAAGAAAGTTTTTTTAAGCATAAAATATTTATTTAACATGGAAAGAAGGACTAGTCATTGTCTTATAATATTTACAATTAACTCCTAAATTAGTATATGGTGCGCAATTAGCGCTTTCAAAAACTACATATAAACCAGCTTTTTTTAGTTGGTCGTAAAGTTTTTTAACATGTTTAGGAACACCTTTCTCATCAGCGAGAGTAAGATTAATATCAGCACAAGTTCCATTCTGATGGCACGGACTTAAGTGTTTAACTGTGGGTGGCCATGGTTCGGTTATTTGCCAGTTTCCAGCGGGCACATCCTCTATTTTAGTCAATAAGACTTTATTAAGTAAACAAGGGTTTTCTTTACATGGAACGTTTGAAGTATCTACTTTTCCGCAATCAAAGCAATCTATGCATGAGATAGCTGGGTTGTCCAAGCATCCATTGGCAGTGGTTTTCAAGGGTGTTTCGGCACCCGCTTCGGGATTTTCTTCTTGTTGCGTTTTGGGTTCAGGAAGGGGAGTTTTTAGCCTTTGTATTCTTACTAAATCAGGGTTAATAATATAAAGAAGCACATAAGAAGTCATAGCTAAAATTAGTCCAATTAGGGCGTCAGTAATTACTTCCTTAGCTTTTTCCATAGAAGCATTGTTGCCAGCTGAAGTAGCATACATATAACCACCAATGACAATCATCAGCATAGCGGAAATGCCTACTGCCCAGATGCCTAGTTTATAAAGGTTGGAAATATAAACGTAAAAATCGGAAGTATCGGCAAACCCAGGTAAACTTTCCATTTGAGTGTATTGGAATGAATCTTTGGTGAGGTCAGGTGCCTCGGAAGCTGCTAAAGATAAAAAAGGCAAGACAAAAAACAGACAAAAAATTAAACTCAGGAAAATTTTAGAAAAACGATTAGTTCTCATTAGTTTTGGGGAGTAGGTTAAAAATAATTTTAATAACAAAGAAAAACAAGAAGGAAGTCAAAACTATGCGAAAAAGGAAATTAAGATAAATTGGCATTCCGGAAAAAAGAGAAGCTAGTATTTTTTTATTGCCGATAGCTTTAGCAGTGGTACTGCCAGATAAAGACTCTACCATATCAATAGTGATAGTCTTGGAAATCATTTTTTCATAAAAATCGCTAGAGGCAATCCCAAAGTTTTCACTTAATAACTTTCGGACACTATTGTTCTGCATATATAAGCTTTCAGCTGAAATTGAATAAGATTCTCCAACTGGTTTATTCGCTTTGAAAGTTAAGTTGCCAGTCTCGCTATCAAGAGAAGCTCCAAAAAAAGGAGCAGTTTCGTCATTAATGGCTATACCATCAATATACCAGGTGATATCATTTGAGATAATACTGGATGCAGAGGAAAGTTGCACTTCGGATCCGGAAATAGCTTGAAATTCATCCTCACTTTTGTCGGGAAATAAATCGCCGTCATTATCTACATAATGTCCCCATATTTTTGCTTGGCAAGTAGATTTATCAGCGGAGATAATATTAATTTCCGGCTCTACTACTTCAAAAACTTTGGTTAAATTAACTTTTTCCTGTGATTTATCGCTATTGTTCTTCGATGTGATTTCTTTTTCGGCAGTCAAATTAACTGAATATTGAGTTCCAATTTCGCCTAAAATAGGAAAGTATGCTTTATTGGTAGCTTCACCATTACTCTTACATTCATCAATTAGACAAGATAGAGGTTTATCGTTGATCATCCAAGAAAAATTAGAAAGAGCATCATCCTCATTAGATATTTGTAGAGCTAAAATTTCATTTTTAGCTACCGGGCAAATAACAGAAACCTTGCAAATAGCCGTTTCTTCATTAGTAATAGTGTAATTAGTTGTTTTTGTCTTAGCAATGTCATCAGTAGTAGTGTTTGCAGAAACCTTGGCCAAGTAAGCATCTATTTTTTTAGATGTGTTAGTAATTGGAATAATTGCATAGCCTGTGCCCTTTTTCTTTTTTCCTCCAATAAGATTTTCCGTGACAGTAACTTTTATTTTAAGAAATTTAATATTCGTATCGGGAAAATTTAAATTTAATTTAAATGAGTTTAGTCCAACCCCTGTGGTTTTCGGATTGCCAAGAAGACGCATTTTTGGTCCTATCCAAGTGCTTTCAATATTATCTAAGGCAATAGCATTTGCTTCAGTGCTTGTATAAACTGACCAGTTATATTTAAGATAATTTTTATTTTTAGAATTTTGAACATAGGAATTAACCATTAAGTAGGCACCATTTTTTCCTTCCGGATCATTAGTAGGGGTTTCTGGTGAAAAGGATAAAGCAACATCTAAAATTTTAGCTTTTCCTCCTTCGAAAGGAGTAATCATTTGCTCTTGCAAACATTGGTTAAGTAGAACTTTAGTATCCAGTTCATAATACTTTTCTTTATAGCATGGTTGCTCTAAAAATCCCCACATAGTTTGGTAGGTAGAATCATATGCTTCGGTTGGTTCTATGGAAATTCCTTCTACAGCAAGTCCGATTTTGTCATCACTTTGATATATCCAAGTAAAACTAATAACGCCTAAACCAATAACATTAGCTTCATCGCTATTTCCTGTTCCAGCTGTATCAGGGTTGTTTGGGTCGGTATGCCAAAATTTTTCTTTGTCTAATCCAAAATCAACATTTGTTTCAGCTAAACTTAGATTTGGAGCGTTCGGGAATAAATGGGCACATTTTCGAAGTTTGAATTCCTTGCCTGTTTCAGGATTATGCACAAAACACTGAGCAATATTCTGCTTTTTCCTTTGATCATTCCCACCATGATAAGCTTTATAACCATCCTGATCTGGAGTATAGGATGGAATCTGATCATATTCTCCATTTTCAGCAGCTTCTCTCCAATCAAATCCATTACTAGCAATTATTCTAGCCGCCTCTATCTTATAATCTTCAATATCATAATCGCCATTTGCGTTGTAATCACATTCTGGTTTCTTAAAACATGCTTTTCGCTTGAGAGCCCATGTATAATAAAGATTAGAAGGATCATTCATAAAATACAAAGGAATGGCTGTGGCAGTTACTTCTTCTCCTGGTTCCGGATTTTCTGGTGAAAAAGTAAGAGAGACTTGGGGAGAAGATTTTTTATATGACGAAGTGTTGAATAATTTAATTGATTTTTCTAAGGAGCTTCCTTCTCCAGTATTAATTCCTAAATCTTTAAGCATGTCGTCCCATATTTGCTTAGGGCTGTCACTAAGGGAAGTGGCGTAAGCTGGAAAAGCAACAAAAAAAATCATTAAACTCACTAAAAATATTTTTGATAAAGATTTAAGTTTTTTCATAGTTGGTTGTTTAAATAATATATAAAATATGAGTTGGCAATTATGAAAAATAATATTCCCATTAGATAAGCATAGACCACTGAATTTGATTTGTAAGCCACAACAGATCCGGTAATGGCTAGAATAATCAAAGGAATGTTTTTTAAGGCCAATCCATCAGTTCCAAATACTAGCCCTGTATATATAATAGCGGAAATTAGGACGGAAAACCAGCCCAACTTTTCTCTGAGAGAGAAAAGCACAAAACCTTTAAAGAAAAATTCCTGAAAAATGAAAAACATATTAAAAAAAATCAATTCATAGATTAAAAAAAGCCAAAAATTATTTAAAATACTAGTTGGCAATATATAGGAGGAGGAAAAATTAGTATAGTTAGTCAAAATATAAAAAGCTAAAAGAGAAACTATTAACATTCCAATAGTCCAAAAAATACCTTCTTTATTTATTTTTAACGTAAAACCAAAATCCTTTAAATTTTTATTCAAAAAAAACTTGGCACAACCCACTGGAATCAAAAACAGAAAAAAAAGATAGCTGGTAAGGGTTTGAGCTGAGTCAGAGCTAGGAAAAAAAATAAATAACCCTAAGGACGCAAAAATAATCAAAGAAGTGATGATTGTTTCTTTAGTTAGATATAATTTGTAATTAAATTTAGGCATAACTTTCTTTGAGTTGTTGTTTTTCAACAGCAATTTGCTGTCTTTCCTTCAAGGTTAAATAAAAAACAATGATTACAATGCAGGTTTCTATTGGGAGAAAATTAATTCCGAAAACTAACTCTAATAGGGAACCAATTAGAATTGTTCCATAACGTTTAAAAATAGATTTAGCCATTCTTTTGTTACTGGATGATCCGGTGATAAACATAATAAATCCAATTGTAATGGATATCATAGCAGTGATGATTGATCCAATTCCTGGTAAGGACCCAATCATAGCTAAATCTAAGATATCTTTCAGTATAGCCAGGGATAAAGCGATTCCGTATAGCCAGTCAATAAAAGGATTAAAATATTGTCCCAGAGAAAGAGCCTCGGCTACTTCTTTGATCTTTTTAATGGGATTTTTTTTGACAGATTGTCTGGCTTCTTGTAATTTATCTGCCTGACGTATCTGTTCAGCCGTTGGTGTAGGCATAAAATTTTCTAAGTTTATTCATTATCAAATTCTTTCTTGGATTGTTCAATTTCTAAGAGTTGGGCTGGATCAGTAGTAATTATCTGATCTTCCGAATAGGAAGCAATAACTTTAATAGCTACATGCTTAGTGCCGGCAAAAAATATACCTTCTCCTACGTTGCTTTCTAAGAGTAGAAATTTTTCCTGATCGGTAAGATAGAAAGTTTCCGTAATTACATCAATAGCGGCTGGAGATTGTTTTAGAAGAAGTTGAATTGAAGAGTTAGTGACAATCGGCTTGCCATAGCGGGAGGATAAAAAATCATTAACATCTTGAGTAATAGTAGTGAGACCGGTGAAATATTTTCGGCAACGTTTGGCAATTCCAAAAAGGAAAGAAGCGGCATCGTCATATTTCATCATCACCCAAGCTTCATCAGCCAGAACCATTCTTCTTTTCAGATTAGTTCTCATTTCATTCCAAATAAATTGTAGGACCACATACATCGCTACCGGACGCAAATCTTCTTCCATATCGCGAATATTAAAAACTACCAAAGCATTATCTACTTTGACATTAGTGGCATTATTCAAAAATCCGGCGAAAACTCCTTGGGTATATTTTTCCAAACGAATAGCTAAATCTTCTCCTCCAGACATATTGCGTAAAACTTCATATAAATCAGACATAGTTGGGAAAGATTCTTTTGGGATAGCATTTAGATTAGCTTGAGCGGTAATATCCTTAATAGAATATGTTTCATGAATAGCTCGGTCTAAAATAGAATCTTCTTCTGGTGTGATACTACCCAGCATAATGTGAAGTAACCCAATTAGATTAGCAATATTATTTCTTAAAATATCTTCGGGATCATCTTCCTCCCCTACTTTTGGCAAATCAAAAGGATTAAGATGGTTTTTAGAATTTAGGGAAATTTTAATAAAAGTGCCCCCCACTGTTTCGCAGAGATGTTTATATTCATTTTCCGGATCAATAATAATCACTTCAGTGCCAATCATTAGAGAGCGAAGCACTTCCAATTTAACTGTATAACTTTTTCCGGCTCCTGATTTGGCGAAAACTACCATATTGGCATTTTCCATTTTAAAGCGATCAAAAATAATCAAACTATTGTTGTGGCGATTAATTCCATAAAGAATACCCTCTTCAGTAGATAAAGTGGAAGAAACAAAAGGAAAAGTGGTGGATAAAGGAGCAGAATTCATACTGGTGCCCACATCCAATTCATCATTACCTAAAGGTAGGGAAGAATTAAATCCCTGTTCTGATTTGAAAATGGCCGGTTTCACATAAACCAATTGAGCTTCTAAAATAGCGGTGATAGCCTTAACTGATTTGTTTAATTCTTTTTCAGTTTGCCCATAAACAGTTATATAGAGACCATAACGGAAAAATTTTTCGGTTCCTTGCTGAAGCTTATCGCGTAATTCTTCAATATCCTGCATAGCCGTTTCCAGAGCTGGATCACGAATTAAGCCCTTTTCTTGTTCAATATGCACTTGCGATTGAACTTGGGTAGCACTTTTTCGAAGAGTCTTAAGAATATCATAAGTATCAATAGGGTGAACAAACATAGAAATATCCAACGGCATATCCATATTGATAATAGGAGAAAACCAATTACTATGAAGATAGCGTGGGTAAGTGATGACAAAAAGGGTTTCAGCCATAACTTCCCCGACTTGAATACTTTTGGGAGTTACTTTTATGGCGGCTGGAGAAATTAAATCAATAAGTTTGGTGACACCTTCCCGATAGTATTTTTCACTTTCAATAACCTCATCCGTTTGTTTAGGTTCTTTAGTCTTTTTGTTTTTATTTAAAAAATCAAGCATCAATTTAATTTAGTTGGTTTTTAAGATCAAGTTTGGAAATGTCTGCCAAATCGGTTGGGGTGAAAACTTGTGGATTGTAGGAATTGTAGAGAAGTTCAATAATCTCTTGAGTTTTAAGTGGAATAACGCGCACTCCAATCCCGGATAAGCTGGCGGTGATATGATCCACTCGCTGATAGAGCTGACTACGATAAGTCTCAAAGTTTTCTCTTTTTTGCAGAATTCCCTTGCGAGGATTGAAAATGGTAAACATTTTGCTGAAAAAGCCTGCTTCGGTATTTTCCAGAGGAGCAAAAGGAACGACAATATAAAAATTTTTATCCATAATATTGGAAACGGAAATAAGTTCGGAAATAAAATTGCGATATTCGGAAATTTGCAAACGCAAAAGTTCATTAGGCTGACTTTTTTCTTTGGTTTCCAAAAAATCCAAGTATTTATCCATATTGATTTTACGGGAGCTAATAATGATTTGAGTGGGAAAATCCAGAGAATTTAGAAAGTTTTGATATTGATTGATAATAGCCTCCTGCTCGTCGCTGGATTTTAGGTCATAGTTAATAGCCGAAACGGTTAAAATAGCTCGGAAAGAGCCATTTTTAAGCACCACCGTGTCTTCTTTAACCTCAGCAATATCAATAATCTGCTGGGTTGCAGAAGTAGAAGTGGCCTTAGTTATTTTTTTTGAATGGAGAGTTTCCATAAAATGCTGGTTTGAAGAAATTAATTGTGCCTTCCTTGAGTATCCAATATTTTGGAAATTTCTTGGGCATTTTTTTCACTGAATGATTTTTCAATTTTTTTCCCTCGATCTTTCTTCACAGTTCTTTTCATTTTAGCAGTTTCCGGAATTCTTTTCCAGAGATACATCTTGGGGCGGAAAAGAAAACGCATAGCGGAGAAAATAAAAGCAATCAAGGGTTGTCCGTTGGGACGGTAAAAAGCTAAAGCTCCAAAAATAGCTGCCACAAAAACGGAAGCGACAATAAAAGCAGACATATCTAGAATATTCCAGAGAACTAATAGTGTGGTTCCTCCTCCAAACATCCAACCAAGCTGTTTGGCGGTTAAGGGGCCAACTATTTTATCTTCTTTATCAATAAATTGAGGGATATTAAATAGCATAAGCTAAAATTACTAATTTCTAATTACTAATTTCTAGTCATTAGTAATATTTGATTTAAAAATCATCTCGCAGATTTATAATATTTTTTCCAGCTGGTCTTTTAATAGAAGGAGTTTCGGTTTTAGGTAAGGGGGTCGGCTGACGGTAATTCTGAGAGCGAGGTTTTTCATAGGACATTCTTTGAGGAGATGAGAAACTAATTTTTTGAACCGGTCTTTCAATTTTTTGAATCGGTTCGCTGGTTGGATTATTTCGGTTATTTTTCTGTAAAAATTGTTCTCTGACGCTAGGCGTTTTTTCAAAAACTACTGTTTTGGAATTTTTATCTATGGTAATCTGCGAACCTTCATCGTAGGCTTTGAGAATATAAGATAATTTTTGACGATCTTGGGAAGAAAGATTTTTTGTATTTTGATTTTGGAAAATATAATTGCCTCTTTCAATAGAGCTGTGCGAATTATAGCCTAAAGTAAAAGTATAATCGGCTAACCAGTTTTTAATGGAAGGACGCACGGGTTCTGGAAAACTTTTAAGAGTTATTTTCTCTGAAGTAATCAATTGTTCACCTAATCCAGGGTAATGCTTCAAAGCTGTAGGCAATATAATATTTTCCAAACTAGCTTGATAGGCTTGTTCCTGAGAATCATCATTGATTATTTTTTCAATTATTGCTTTTGAAATTTCGTTAGCCTTTTCTAGTTCAATGGGAAATTCTTTAGCTAAAATTGATGGTAAATTCTCTATGGTTAGCTCACCAAAATAGAAATTTCTTATTGCACGAGCAATATCAGACATCTGAATCAAGTTTAGGTTGTAAGTTTTTCCTATGGCTTGAATAATAGTGGCTGTTTTTGGAGCAACCATTTTATCTTTGGAAATATCATCTAAAGCGATGAAACGGTCATGGGTTGAAATAAACTGATCATCAGTTTCATCGGTTGGATTTTTCGTAACTGAAACCAGCATTGGCAATGTATTGGCCATTAATTGAAACTCTTCACTATATGATGCAAATCTTTTTTCTTTCATAAAATTAATTGTATTATGGGGTTTGGGTTGTGATTGCTTTTGAATTTGCCCCATTCATCCTTTTAAGGGCTTCTGTTTTAGCAACATCGTGAAGATCTCCAAAAGCCTTTTTAGCTGCTTTTTCAACAACAGGTGATGCAAATTGTTCATTTAATTTTTCTTGTTTAGACCATTCTTCAGCAGTTAACTGTCCATATTCATCTTTAGCTACAGCATCTTTATTTGCCCAACCCTTCTTAGTTGGATCATTCGTGGCCTTTGCATCATCCATAGCTAACTTATAGTCAAGTGTAATATCCATTCTTGTTTCGCTCACTTTCTTCAAAATAACCTCTCGACTTTTTACATCTTTTATGTTACTCATTGATTTAGCAAAGGTTTTAGGATCCATTTTTTTCTGATTCGCTAAAGCAAGAGCAGCGGCTGCATCGCCATTAGTTGCCCATTTTTTCAAATCCTCCTCTGTTTCACCATCTTTTCCATATTGAGAGGCTCGAGTCATCATAGTTCTTTCTGCAGCGCTCTTGTCTCCAAGATGTCCAGCCACAAAAGATTCTCTCTGTTGGCGAGCTCTATCAAGAGGTAATGTTACTCGTTTGCTCCAAGCTTGTTTTATTCCACCAGGAATACCAGTTGCCTTGATGCCTCGCCAAGGCAGTTTAGCAGCTCCTTTACCAGTGCTAGATATAGCTTTTTTAGCTCGATCCATTACGGCGCCGGCACCGGCAATACTCATTGAATTAGCCACTCCCATACCCATCCAAAGCAAAACAATTGGAATGGAGAAATAAACAAGGTTAGCAATAACCGAGGGTGAAGTGTAGTTTTGATTAGCCACCGCTGCTATATCTATTTTGGAACCGCCTAAAGCGGAGGTTATTTGGATAGTTATATATAACATGAACATCATAATGGGGCCAAAAAAAGCATATTGAAATAAACTGGACCACCATTTATCGGCATAATTGTTGGTGTCAGGCAATATTTTGCCGATAAACCCTAGCGGAGAAAAAATAATTAAAATAGCCAAAGCTATCATTCTAATTAACAAAAGAACTGCGACAGCCAAAAGAGTGATAGCAAAAATAAAAACAAATACAATCAATGAAAATAGATAGGTAGTAGATACATCAATTTTAGGGTTGAGAACAGCTTGTAGCCCGGAGGCGTCAGAAATGGTGCCTAAAAAGTTTCCGTTAGAATAGTCTCCCTGTAAAAAATTTCCGATAATGGTATACATAAGCAGATTAGAAAAATCAATGATAGCTCTGGTTATAGAAAAACTAAAATTAACCAAAAGAGCCATTAGTATTAATGTAATTAATATTTTTTTGTAATTATATTTTTCCACCCTAAAAATAGTGGAAAAAGCCGAAAGAAGTAGAACCAAAATAAAAGAAATATTGAGAAAATCTCTGACTATCTTCCATAATTCATAAAGAGTTCCATCACTGGAGCCCAAAATATGTTTTATATTTTGAGCATCTACTATCCAGCTGAAAAGAGAAGCTGCAAAGGCCAAAAGAACTCCTTCAAAAGATAAAATCATCAATAAAGAGCACTTAAACCAATTGGAGGAGGCCCACTGACCAATAGAACAAGCACCGTTATCAGATTCTGTATGAATTACTCCAACCGCAGGCATTGGACCGCCTGAATAAGCAATATGAATGTCATAGCAAATTCCTATGAACTTTTCTATTTCATCCTTGTCTTTCATTGTTGCGGCATCCGCTTTTTCACAATATTCCCGATCCTTAACACTTAGTTTGCTCCAGCGTTCATTATCTTCATCACTAGCTGCCCTTGCAGTTTTTGTTTCAAAAATATACAAGGGTCCAAAAAAAACAACGAACAACAAAACAGCAATTAACAATCGAAATAAAAACTTTCTATTTTTTATTTTTTGATTCAACACAGAGTTGTTTTATCTTGATTTAAATTTCGAATACAAGGCTGCAGGCCCAACCTGTTCGACTTGAGTATTGGTTTCAGCTTGGGCTCGAACCTGAACTCCGTTAATTTCTTTATTAATATTGGCCTGAATGTTTCCAATTCCTTGTTGGATAGACTGGGTTATTATTTGAGAAACGACAGCAGTTAGCACCTCAGGAAGTTTAGTGGATCCAGCAATAATTTTATTGCCTAAATCTTGTGCGTTAGCCACGCTCTCCTTGACAATTGATCCTGGTGTCAAGACTTTTCCATTAGCTACATTGCCTATAAATCCTGCTCCGGCTGTGGCCATAGTTTTAGCTTTTTCTACCTCCTGGCTTAATGTTTTTTGAAATTCTTGTTCAGCATTTAAATTAAAAGCAAAAGGATTATTAATACCGGAAAGATAAAGACTCATATTTTTAAAATTTCCTTGAACAAACATTTGAGATGGATTGCCATGATAAGTGACTTCTGGTGTTTTTATTTCACTGGTTATATTTTTGGCACCTTGAACTAAAGTATTAATATAATTGCCACCAGAACTAGCACTTAAACTTATCCCACTAGCGTTAGCGGCTTGAATCATTCTGCCATAAGCCGGATTTTCCTTAGCTATTCCATAAGCAAAAGAGCCATCACCCACTCCTTCGTAGTTAGCAGAAGCTAAACCAGAGGAGCTGTTATTGGGAATATATCCAGAAAGAGAACCCTTTCCTTTGGTAACTTGGCTCAAATAGTCATTCATATAAACTTTAGCTTTTTGTTCTGGTTTGACTTCTAAAAAATCCTTATAGTCGGTGATAAACATAGCGGCTTGAGAAGAAGCTCCTCCAACTAAATTGCCGACTTCCTTATTCAGAGAAGTAACAGCTACTTTTTTTAAGGTTCCCATAATCATACCCATAACCATATTAAACACCTTGTCCAACGCAGTTCTGATAATTGGATCTATCGTCGGCCATAGAGCGGCCGAAGTCCTGGGAGTGTTGAAAGAAAATAAAAGCGTAAAAATAAAACAAAACAAAAAAACTTTTTTGCTCAAAATATATTTTTTTGATTTTTTGTTTCTATTCAAAAACATATTTTTATTGAGTGGTGGTTGCTGTTTCGGACGTGGATGGCTCAGTCGGAGTCAACAGAGGTGTCAAATCAGGCAGTCCAAGAGTGGATGCGTTCTCTTGAAAAGTTTTGTCATATTTAAAACCATATTCTGTGATTTTGTTTTCAGCTTCAGTGGCAAAATTAATCAGAGATTCTACGAAGGCGTTTATTTTTGATAAATTGGCAATATCAGATAGAGGATCGGCACTGTTGGCGGTTACATAATCCTTCAAGGAGATGGAATAATTGGCAAAGCGCAAAGCTTTGATGTGCAGTTCAACCAGATCTTCCGGCACTTCCACTTCCATTAACTGATCTTTTATTTTTTTTCCGCTTTCTTGCAAATCATTGAGTGAAGATGCATCGCGGCTGGAAAGGGCAAAAACTATTTTTTCAGCAGTAGAAGTAAGAGTTGCAGTTATGTCCTTGGTTGAGGTGATGGGTTCCGGAGAATTGCTGGAAAAAATATAGAAAACAGCGGCCATATATTTGGAAAAGTCTTCTTGTCTTTTGTCCTTGGAAGATTGCGCGGAAAGATTATCATAGTTCTGTTTTTTTATTTTTATATCTTTGACATTTATTTCCGGAAGGTCATTGTCAGTCAAAGTGGTGGAAATGGAATCTTGCACCAACGAAGTAATTTCAGCGATGGAAACATCCTGATTTTCAAGATTGAGATCGGCGATTTTTTGAGCCACTTTTTTGGTGAGATTTTCTTCATCAGGCGCAGCTGTCGCAGTGGTTGTGGCGGAAGAATCAACAGGAGTTGTTTTTTTTGAAATATTTTCAGTGAGTTTATCTCCGGGAGAAGGAATTAGCGGATTGTATCCTCCATTCACTTCTGCGCCATCAGAATATCCGTCGCGATCGGTGTCGGGATTTTGCGCATCGGTTCCATAGACTTTTTCTTCCGCATCAGAAAGTCCGTCCTGGTCTGAATCCAAAAAAATATTATTTTGCGTGGTGGAATTTTCTTGAGCGACCGACAAAAATGCAAAACTGATGATAATCAGCCCGAGCAAAATCAATAAAGATAATTTTATATTTTTTTCTTTCATTATCTTGACAAAATTATACCACAAAAAAAGTTTTTTCCAAAAGAAATGCATGTGGATTACTTTTATTTGCCTAAAAGGAAGGAGACTGTTAAATTTAAGCTATGAAAAAGATATTGGAAAAGGCTCAAAATTTGTTGCAAAAATTTTTGGAAAAGGAAATTGGCATTTTGGATATTTTTTTTGGCTTTGCCGGCATGATAGTTTTTCGTTCCTTTCTGGAACAAGTGTTTGTGGGCAAGACCTTGTCTAACGAGGAAGGAATAGTGGAATATTTGAGCAATTTTTTCTTTTTTGCGCTTACTATAGCGATGGTTTGGCTTATCTTAAGCTTTTTTCTGCATTTGAAACCGCAAAAACTGAAAAATTTGGTTTTCTGGGGCCTTTGGATGGTTATTTTGCCACCCATTATAGATATGGTGAAAACCGGAGGGTCGGTTTATTGGAGTTTTTATATTTTAGGCGATATTAAGGCTCTGTGGGGCTATTTTTACACTATATTTGGAAATTTGCCATCGGGGATTGTTTATTTTGGCACCAAAATTACTTTTATTCTCGGAGTCTCGGCCTCCTTTTTGGTAGTATATTTACTCTCAAAAAGCCTATTCAAGGCTTTTTTCAGCGCTTTTTTTGTATATTTAGCGATATTTTTGATGGGCAGCTTTCCCTCCTGGTTCACTTATGGGTATTATTTGATAGAGAAATCCAAAAAACTCTCAACATTGCAGGATTTTGACGCTATCCAGCTGATTGGAACTCCGGGCAATCTTTTCGGAGTCGTTTTTTCCGATTTGAAATATGCCCTATCCTATCATTTGAATTTAGTCTATTATCCTCTTTTATTGCTAATATTTTTGGTTTTGTTTTTTCTTGGAAGCCGGGAAAAAATTTTGGCTATGGCAAAAAATGCAAGAATTCCTCAGTTGGGTTATCACGCAGGACTTCTGATTGTCGGATTGGGTATGGGATTTTGGTATTATCCTGAAAGTCTGAGACTGAATGTCTTTTCTTTTTTTGCCCTTTTGGATCTTATTGTCGCAGTATGGCTGGCGTGGCTCACTTCGGTAGTTGTGAATGATATATATGACTTTAAAATTGATCAAATTTCCAATAATGGAAGACCGCTGCAAAAAGGAATTTTTTCGGAAAGAGAATATTTGAATATGGGAATTATTTTTTTTGCGCTTTCACTTTTGGGCGGGTTGGTGGTTGGAGTGAAATTTATGGCAATGATTTTCATTTATCAGTTTATTGCCTGGACCTATTTAGCCGCTCCCTATCGCTTGAAAAAATTTCCGGTAGTGGCAACTTTTTTCAGCGCTGTTGCATCCGTTATTGTTATGATTATCGGATTTTGCTTAGCCTCCGGAGACGCAAATTTAGCACTTCTGCCAATGCGAATTCCAATTCTTTTTTTGGTGGTTTTGACTTTCTCGTTGCCCATCAAGGATCTCAAAGATATAGAGGGTGATCGGATGGATGGAATATATACCATTCCGGTAATTTTTGGTGAAGAAAAAGGCCGATTGATTATTGGCTCCGGGGTTTTTGCTTCCTTTGTCGCGAGCGTGTTTATTCTCAATGAACTGAACGCTTTTTGGTGGGCAATCATTTTTGGCGCAATGGCGTTTTTAACCGTAATCAGCAAAAAAATAAAAGCCAAAAATATTTTTTGGCCGATTTTCGGTATAGTTTCTATCTATGGCTTGATCTTGGTTAAGATTGTTTTTTTATAAAATAATAAACAAGAGCCAAATCTTTTTTTAAGCTATTTCCAGAAGAATCTTTAATTTTAAAATCAAATAAATATTCATACATTCCTCCTAGGAGGAATCCTAATAATAGATAAAAAAGCGAATCTTCAATCGGGGCGCCTAAAATTTTATATCCTGATAAATTTGAAAAATCCCAAAACGCTTCAACCACGCCGGGAGAAAAAATATTGCCTAAAAAAAACATAAACTGGGCAATTAAGAAAAAAATCAAAGACGTCCAAAAAATACTTTTAAATAAATCCATTCTGACAGACAAAATATATAATCCTCCATAAAAAAGAGCTAAATCTGTTGCTATAAAAGAATTTAATTTAAATATATAAAATCCTATTATAAATAAACTAAATAAAGAAGTAGTAATTTTCAATAAATTAATCAATATTTTTTTAGCAAATTCCTTTTTTAATCATAATCATATCTGAGGTTTTACCAAAGGTATATTTATAAATGAAGGAAGGGATAGTTAAATGCGTGAAGGATGCAATAAAATCTTCAATGCCAACTCGCGTGCCGGTTATCGTTTGAGGATGCCACCAATCTTTTGTCCACCACAAATATTCTCCTATCATAGCCGGTCCCGCAAGTAACAAGCCAAAAAATATCATATTTTTCCGATGCTGCGGGACTCTCCAAAAAAGGAAAAGCCAAATACTAAGAAAGTATAAAGAACCCATAAGGAAGGCAAATTTATAGGGAATCATATTGTAATAATAGCATGAATTATGGATGTCTTGACAGAATGTCTGTTTAGGTGTATAATAGTCAATCGGAGTGGTTTTTTAACAAGGCTATATAAAGGCAAAATAGTTAATATATTATTGGAGGTTGAAAATGGATATATATGAAATAATTTTTTGTTTGGTTTGCGGATTTACCATTTATTTTTATGTGGTGGTTAATGCAAACCAGTCTGACAGCGGGCATGGAGGCGGAGAGGGCTCTCTGTTGGTTGGATTTATAGCGATGGAATAGCTTTATTGGCGGGGTTTGCGGCATTTATTATTCTATTGATCTTCGGTTCATTAGGATATGCTGTGGATATCATTATCATATATTTAATTTGGAAAAGACGAAATTATTTGATGGAACTGTGTTTTGGAAAAGACAATAATGATAAAATGGAGGAAGAAGAATGAAAAAAGTATTACTGATAGCTGTTGTAGTTTTTTCAATTATTTCTTTTATGAGTGGGTGTTGCTTCAAATGCACATATGCTCCAATAAATAATTATTACGGAGAAGATATGCAACCAGATGAAGAATCAAATAAGTAAAACTGTAATTTTTTCCCAATCATCTACGCTCAGCTCCTGAGCTCTAGCCGTCGGCTTCAAACCGACGGCTTTTATTTTTTCTTCCACAGCCTTCTTTTCCAAATGCAAACTGCTTGATAAATTATTGATCAAAGTTTTTCTTTTCGCGGAAAATCCCGCCTTGACCACGCGAAAAAATTTTTTTGTTTCCGCATTCGGAATTCCGCATTCGGAATTTGTAATTTTGATGACCGCGCTATCCACTTCCGGAATCGGATCAAAATTTTCTTTGCCCACTTCAAAAAGAATTTCCGGTTTGGCATAGTATTGCACCGAAACAGCCAGGATGCTCATTTGCCCGGGCTTACCCCGTGAAATGCGCTTCGCGCTCCGGCTTTCAGCCGGAATTTCACTGGGTGAAGCCACAATCCTTTCCGCCACTTCTTTTTGCACCATCAAAATCATTTCTTGAGGCGGAGTTTCGGTTTCCAAAAACAGTCGGATAATCGGCGAAGTAATATAGTAAGGCAAATTCGCAATTACTTTATACTTGGACATTTCGTGTCCAAGTAGCTCCGGAAGATTTATTTTTAGTATGTCGGCGTTGATTATTTCAACATTTTTTTTATTCTCAAATTTTTTTTGAAGCGGTTTGATGAGCGTATGGTCAATTTCAATCGCCAAAACTTTTCCCGCCTTTTTTGCAAGCTCCTCTGTCAAAACTCCTTCCCCGGGCCCAACTTCAATGACAAAATCATCCGCGCTTAAATTGGCAGACTCAATAATCCTTTTCACGATAGAATTGGTTTTGAGAAAATTTTGACCAAGATTTTTTTTGGGTATATGTTTCATAATAATGTCATCCTGAACTTGTTTCAGGATCTTCTAATAAAGATTTATTTAGATCTTCCAATTTTGGATTAATACTATTAATAAGATTTATTTTCCATTCCCTATGCCAATTTTTTAGCTGTTTTTCCCTTTGAATGGCGCTCAATATATTTTCAGTTTGCTCAAAGTATACTAATTTATTAACATTATATTTTGCTGTAAAACCCTTAGTTATTTTATTTTTATGCTCATACATTCTCCTTGGTAAATTATTAGTCACCCCGATATAAAGAGTTGTATTATTTTTATTTGTGTTGATGTAAACGCAATATTGTTTCATGTTTTTGAGATCCTGAAACAAGTTCAGGATGACAAAATAGTTATTTTGTCAATTAAGTATCTGTTCAACTTTCACTCCAATTACTCCCGCGCCGATGTTGGAGATTTTGGTGAAGGCCACTTTGTCCAAGTCAATAATACGCCCTTTGCCTTGGGGGCCATAGTCGTTGATTTGCACCACGACTGTTTTGCCGTTTTCCATATTGGTAACCTTAGCATAACTTCCCCTCGGAAGAGTAGCGCTGGCGGCAAAGAGTCCTCCTTTCCAAGCATACCACGTTCCTTGTCCGGTGTTGGCTTTTCCGGTTTTCATATAAGTTCCTTGCACCACGATTTCATCAGTTGGATTTTGAACAGTTTTTCTATTCAATATTTTTCGGGAAATTTCTTTGCCATCGTGTGAAACCACTTTATATTTTATTTCTTCCGTCCCTTTTTTTCCGGGAGTGGTTATCTTTTTTATTCGCCAGCCCAATGAATCATCTTCTTTGGCAATTGTTTTGAAATCAATGGATTTTTGCACGGTTTCTTCTCTGATTTCCACACGTGTAACAGTAATTTTCAAATTATTTTTCAATGGCGAGGAAATTTTCGGATCAATCAAATCATCTTCGCCCAGTTTCGTTTGGCTTTCAGCAAGAGCATTGCCGACAGTGTCGGACAAAGTGTAGAATTCTTTTTCTTGTTTGTCGGCGGATATTTTTATTTTCAAAGCTCGGCGGATTTCAATATTTATTTCCGGAAAAATCGGCGTTTCTCTGGCCGGAATGATTTGATCGTAGTCGCTAATGTTTAATTTATTTTCTTGCAAAAATTCTTCAATTGTCTCCGCAGAAGTATTTTTTCGGAAAGACAGTCCATTGTCATCAAGAGAAACAGTTTTGGGAACAGCGAAGGATAAATTTCGGCCGGAATGGGTAAATAAATAAAAAAAGACGTAGCCAACTAAGACTATTAATATAAAAAAGACTCCAAATTTTATAATTTTTAATTTTATAATTTTATAAATAAATCCAAATTTCTAATGTTTAAAAATTCAAAAATTTAGATTTATTTTCCGCCAAAGGCGGATCAGCTGTAGGCTGAAAAAATTAAAAATTGGAAATTTAAAAAAGCTTAGTCCGTCTTAAACCGATATTGGATGGCTTCAGCGATATGCTCTGGCTGAATAGCCGGACCTTCCGATAAATCGGCTATAGTACGAGCAACCTTAATTATACGATAGTAAGCTCGGGCGCTCAAATGAAGGCTGGAAACGGCTTTTTTCATCAATTCAATGCAATCTGGGCTTAAGTAACAGAAATTTTTAATTTCCTGACTGCCCATTTCGCTATTACAAAAAATAGGAGATTGCTCAAATCTGGAAGCCTGTGTTTTTCTGGCTGCTTCTACTCGCTGGCGAATAGAAAAAGAATTTTCTAAAGAAGTTTCATCTTGAGAAAATTTTTCAAATTTAATACGAGGCACTTCCACGTGTAAATCAATGCGATCCAATATTGGTCCGGATATTTTTCTTTGGTATTTTATGATTTGCGCCGGATTGCAGGAGCAGGATTTTTCTGGATCAGTGGCATTCCCACAAGGGCAGGGATTCATAGCCGCTATCAATGTAAAACTAGCCGGAAATTCCAAAGTGCCTTGAGCTCGAGAAACGGTTATTTTTCCGTCTTCTAATGGTTGTCTGAGGTTTTCCAAAACTACTCGGGAAAATTCTGGGAATTCATCCAAAAATAAAATCCCTCGATGAGCTAGACTGATTTCTCCTGGTTTCGGATAAGTTCCGCCTCCTACCAAGGAAACCGCACTAGCACTGTGATGGGGCGAACGGAATTGTCGACTGGTAATTAAAGATTTTTTTCTCAGTAATTGACCGGCCACCGAAAAAATTTTAGTTATTTCCAAAGCTTCTGCGGTAGTTAAGCGGGGAAGAATAGATGGAAGGGTTTTGGCTAACATAGTTTTGCCTGACCCTGGTGGGCCGTTGAGAATAACATTATGTCCTCCGGCAGCAGCGATTTCCAAAGCCCGTTTAGCTTGTTCTTGTCCTTTAATAAATTTCATGTCGGTCAAATATTCTTCTTCTTTAAATAAATCTTCCAAGACGGCTTTTGGGGCCGGTGAAATTAATGTTTGCCCATCTAAATGAGAGTAAAGGGCTAAAATATTTTTAACTGGAAAAACTGAAATACCTTCCACCACCGAAGCTTCTTCGGCATTTTCTTCAGGAACATAAATTTCTGGAATATTTCTTTCTTTAGCTAAAAGAGCCATTGGCAGAATGCCTTTAACTGGGCGAACACTGCCATCTAAGGAAACTTCTCCTAAAAAAAGTTTGTTCTGAAAATCAAACTTAATTTGATTTGTGGCCAAAAGAAAGCCTAAAGCGATAGGTAAATCATAGATTGGCCCTTCTTTTTTCAAATCAGCTGGAGCCAAGTTAACCGTTATGCGACCACATTGGTGAGGCGGACGGAAACGACTGTTTTTAATCGCGGAAGCCACACGATCGCGCGATTCCTTAACCGCAGCGTCAGGCAGACCGACGATATTAAATTGATGCAGGCCGGAAGAAATAACATCCACTTCCACTTCGATAATTTCGCTTCTCAGTCCAACCGTAGCGGCGGAAAGTATTTTTTTAGCTGACATTTTTGTTTTTTTTTAAAATAATAATAATTAATCCTAAAACTATTAATGAATCAGCTAAATTAAAAATTGGCCAGCCCTTGAGGCTGGTAAAAAAAAAGCCTAAATCTATAAAATCAATCACGCAACCATGAATTAAGCGATCTAATAAATTAGAAAAAGCTCCAGAAAAAATTAATATAAAAGCCCATTTATTTTTAGATGTTTGGAAAAAATATAAAAGCCCTACAATGATACCAATCCACAAAATCAAAAATAAATATGGAGGGAGGGAGGCTCCCCAAGCCAAATTTGGATTACAAACATAAAAACCGCCCCTGAGGCGGATAAAATATTTAACTAGCTGGTCGCTAAAGATTAAAAAAAAAAGCAAGAATAAAAGTATTTTTTTATTTTTTATTTTCATCAAAATTCTATCTAGCCGCATTTTACACAAGTCTCGGCAGATGGGTTAGCTTTTAATCTTTCAACTTCAATTTCTTTTTGGCAATTTTCGCAAAATCCATAAGTACCTTTCTCTATTCTTTTAAGCGCCTCTAAAACAGACTGAAGATTTTTTTCCAACGTTAGTTCTACTGGCAAATTATCAGTATATTGTTCTATTTCAGTGGCATTATCGTTTCGATCGGTGCCTAAGTTTTCAAAGGTAGTGTCATAATCTCCAGTTTTTTTGTCGACCGGCTTAGCGATTTTTCCCAAGCTTTTTTCCAAATCACCTTGTTCCTTCAGGAGAGATTGCTTTAATTCCTCAAGAGTTTTTTTGTCTAATGGCATAAAATTAATTTAATGATAAGTTTAGTTTAGCAAAGAATGAAAGAAATGTCTAAAAGAAGATATTTTTCAAATGTTTTATTTTGGCGTTTTTTAAATCGGTGTCAATCCAAACGGATAGGGCGTCAAAACGGTGGGGAGCGTCTAAATTAGTCCTTTCTCTAAGGTAATAGTAGGCTATTTTAGAAAGCTTTCTCAGCTTTTGAGGATTAATATTCTCTTCTGGAAGAGTGTGGGCGTATTTTTTTATATCTCGAGATTTTACTTCCACAAAAACAATTTCACTAGTTTCTGAATCGCGAGCGATAATGTCAATTTCTCCTAAGCGGCGACCGGAATTGTTTTGAAAGTTCATAGCTAAAATTGTATAACCGTGCTTTTTTAAAAAATTGGCTGAAATTTCTTCTCCAGTTTCCCCAATAGATTTTGTTTTTATTTCATTATCCATAGGGGCATTATATCATTTTTGGCAAATAAAAAAACACCTTCCTGGTGACTTTGATTGGAAACCAGGGCGCTTATTGCCCCAAAAAATTAATAAGTGGCTCGGCGCCCCAGTGTTTAACATATTATAATATATGACATGGAAATTTTTTAGCTTGGGTGAAAGCATCAAAAATTATAATGCATATATATTTTATTAATATGCGTCCGTAACGTATTGGTCTAACATTTTCAACACGTTTTTCTCTAACCGTTCTCTGGTTATACCTTTTTTTGAAAGAACAAATTTTTATTTTTATTTTTATTTTATAAAAACTTTTTTGTTTTTGTTTTGTTTCCCTTTGTTAGTAAGGGTAATTAAGATGGTTCATCTCAATTTTTGAACAGCAAGAGAATTTCAATCGCAAATAGGGGGAAATTGCGATTGAAATTCTTTCGCTGTTGCTAAGGTAAGGTTTTTAATTTACTGATGTTTTTATTATAGCAAATTTTTAGCAAATGGTCAATTAGATAGTCGTGCAAAAGGCTTAAAAAAGGTATTTTATGGAACAACTCAGCTTGTAATTCTTAAAAATAGAAAATACACTTTTTTAGTCAGATTTGGAAAGAAAATCTCTTTTTTTCAGGAAAAATTCATTTTGGCATAAGTTATCCACAGTTTATTCAGATTCTATGTCAAAAACCATCTTTTGTAGGATTCCTTCCAGAGATTGCTTAGTAGTAGCAATAAATAATTTCTTCTCACCGTTAACTGCGTAATCGATAGTTAACTCTTCGGGACTAATAATATTAATATATCTAATGTCTCTTCCGTCATATTTAGCTGAGCTGAAAGAGGCTTCTTTGATTGTATCATAAATCATGGCTAAATTTAAGAAAGGCTTCAATTCATTAATTAAGAAAGCTTCTTCTTTTTGCATAGTGGTTTTTAGTCCAGTCTTATCTGTAAAATAAAGAGCCATTCCTAATCCAATATTTTCCGAAGCATCATTCTGAATAAATAAACTGAAAGTAGTATCATCTAACCCGGTTAAAACTTCACTAGAAAATTTAATACCTAAATTTTCAGAAAATTTTGAGAAGGAGATTGGATTATTTTCTGCATCGCTTGCAATAAATTCAATAGGTGTTTCCAATCCAGAAGCTTTAACTTTTTTAATGGTTTCTTTTATAGTTTGAGCAGTGGAGGCTTCAATTGCCAAATCAATCATTAGATAATTAGGATAATTTTCATTAAGGACAGTCTCTTCCGGTTTATCTTCTGGAATAATTTCTGGCTCGGAAATAGGATTTTCCTCTGGTTGATTAATAACTACCTCTTCTATTTTTTGGCGAGTAATCCAGAAATAATAAGCGCCTACTCCAACGATTAAAATAACCAAAACAATGATTGTAGTAGTTATAATTTTAGCTAAGTTACCTTCCTTTTTTGGCTTTTCTAATGTTTTTTTATCTTGAGGAGGCATATTTTTAGAGGCAGAAAAAACAGGAGGCTTTGTAGTTGGTTTCGCCTGAGGTAAGTTTCTAAGAGCACTAAAAACAGGGGGCTTAGCTATGGGTGTAGGGGTTGGTTTCGCTTGAGAAAAATTTTCCATAACTTTCTCTGGGGCTTTTGGAACAGATGGTTTGGGTGGTTGGGTAGGTTGGGAGAAATTTAAAAAAGGACTAGGAGTGGGTTTATTTAGCGGTTTCATCGGCTGACTTTCTGGAAGCTTTTTTTCAACCGGTGGAGGAGATGGCTTCATTTCAGTCGGAGTGACACCGGAATATTTATAATTTTTTAAATCTTTTTCCAAAGTATGAACTTCAATATCGTTCACCTTGAAATCTTTCCTTTGATCAAGATTTATTTTTTGGTTAGCTGGAGTAGTTGGTTGCAGGTTTTTTTGTTTTTGTCCAAACATTTTTTTAAAATTAAAAATAAAATAGAACTATTTTTTTATAATTCTATTCTACAACAAAAGTTAATTTTTGGCTACTACTTTTTAATAGCTGCTTTCATAGAAAGGCTAATTCTTCCTTGACTATCAATTTCTTTGACCTTAACTGGCACAATGTCGCCTACTTTAACAACATCTTCCACTTTTTCCACTCGCTTGTCTGCCATTTCAGAAATATGGATTAATCCATCTTGCCCTGGAAGAATTTCAGCAAAAGCTCCAAAGTCCATTAGTTTAATTACCTTAGCTTCAAAAGTTTCTCCGGCCTTAACTTCCCGGGTAAGGCTATGAATCCACTCCTGAGCTTTTTTAGCGGAAGCAGCATCAACAGAAGTAATGAAAACTGACCCATCATCTTCAATATCAATCTGCACTCCAGTTTCATCAATAATTTCATTGATGATTTTTCCTCCAGCTCCAATAACATTTCTGATTTTTTCCGGATTAATGTGCATAGTGATAATTCTAGGTGCATATTGTGACATTTCAGTTCTTGGTTCTGCAATAGCGGTTTTTATCTTTTCCAAAATTTCCAAACGATTTTCATACGATTGCTTCAAGACTGCCTCCAACATTGGAAGAGTCACTCCAGCTAATTTTACATCCATTTGCAGAGCGGTAATTCCGTTTTCTGTTCCGGCCACCTTAAAATCCATATCACCATAATGATCTTCTAATCCTTGAATATCAGTCAAAACTTTAAACTTATCATCCGTAGCGCCCACAATAATTCCCATAGCAATTCCACTGACAGGTCGCTTAATAGGCACTCCAGCGTCCATTAAGGATAAAGTAGAGCCACAAGTAGAAGCCATAGAAGAAGATCCATTAGAAGAAAGAATTTCTGAAACCAGAAGAATAGTGTAAGGGAAATCTTCCTTAGAAGGAAGAACCGGAATTAAGGCTTTTTCTGCCAGTGCACCATGACCTATTTCACGTCGGCCTGGCCCACGCATGGGTTTTGTTTCTCCCACAGAAAAAGGCGGGAAATTGTAGTGATGAATATATCTTTTTTTCATATCCACCTCCATAGTATCGATGATTTGCTCATCTCCAGGAGATCCAAGAGTTGTCACGGTCAAAGCCTGAGTTTCTCCACGAGTGAAGAGCCCGGTGCCATGAGTTCTTGGTAAAATTCCAGTTTGGCAAGTAATTTTCCTAATTTCATTCAGTTTGCGTCCATCTGGTCGTTGCTCTTTTTCTAGAACGTTTTGATGAACAATCTCGTCAGAGACTTCTTCAAAAACTTCTCCGGAAATTTCCAACAATCTATCCACATCTTCAGTAAAGGTTTCTTTAATATACTGGTTTACTTTTTCTTTAGTAGCTTCTGTTTTTTCTTCCACTACCTTTTTATCTTGATCATAAAGAGCGGTCGCTAAACCTTCAGCCAAAAGAATTTCTTTCACTTTAGCTTCAAATTCATCTGTTCCTTTTAATAAAGCTGGTTCTGATTTTGGTTTTCCGATTTCTTTTTGAATACTTTCAACAAATTCAGCTACTTTTTTGACATATTCTGAACCGAATTGAAGCGCTTTCAAAATTTCTGCTTCAGGAATTTCTTTCGCTCCAGCTTCCAACATATTTATTTTGTTTTTAGTTCCGGCAATCACTAAGTCCAAAGAACCATCGCTAATTTCTCCATTGACTGGGTTTAAAATTAAATCCCCGCCTGCATCGCTATGCTTGTCACCAAGTTTGCTATCAGACTGTTGAGCTGGCGAAGCATTGAGGGCAGGCCCAGTTGTTTTCCCCACTCGCACAGCGGCTACAGGACCATTCCAAGGAATATCAGAGATAGAAAGAGCAGTGGAAGCTGCAATAACGGCTACTAGAGCTGGATCATTTTCTCCATCATAAGAAAGAACAGTCAAAACCACTTGCACATCATTTCTCATTCGGGAAGGAAAAAGCGGACGAATAGTTCTGTCCACCATTCTTCCAGAAAGAATAGAAGCGTCAGAAGGACGACCTTCTCTTTTAATAAATCTTGAACCTTTTATTTTTCCAGCGGCATAATATCTTTCCTCAAAATCAACCATCAAAGGAAAGTAACCACTTATTCTAGAAGCACCTTTGCTCATCACGGCGGTAGCTAAAACCACAGTATCACCGTATCTGACAGTTACTGCTCCGTTGGCTTGACCAGCCAAAAGACCAGTTTCAACCTCTAAGTTTCTCTCTCCAAGCTGAAGAGACCATTTTTTTTGTTCCATATGAAACGTGCTGCCTTACGCTAGCGACGCTTTGGAAGCTCAAAGCTGAAAGGTAAAAAGTCAAAACTACAAGTCAAAACTCAAGGGTTAAGTTCTAAATTGTGGCTTTGCGCTTTATATTCCCAACTTTATGCTCTTAACGCACTAGTTAAAGGCTTTTAATTAATTTGTTAAGTATTTGATACTAACTTTTTTTGAATGATTTGTCAAACTTATATCAAAAACTTCCCCGTAAAATCCCGTGGCGGGATCACGGGGCAAGCTTTTTAAATAAGGAATTTTTTCTTATTATCACTTATATCAATAAAAGAATCGGCGGCTATGATAAGTTTGGCGCTGGCTGATTCAGAAAAAGCGATTACTTCCACACGACAACCGACGGTGTTTTGCAGATATTCTACGACTGGAATATAATCTCCATCTCCGGAAACCAAGATAATCACATCCAAATTTTTGGAAAGTTTAATAGCGTCCACTGCAATACCTACATCCCAATCACCTTTTTTGGCTCCACCGGGAAAAATTTGCAGATCCTTGGTTCTCACTTCAAATCCCTGTTTTTCCAAGGCCTCAAAAAACTTTTCTTCTTGGCGTTCCAGGGTCTTGATTCCATAACCAATAGCCCGAATCAGTTTTCGGTCTCCTATGCCGGCTTTTAAAATTTGTCCGAAGTTTACTTTTTTACCATAGAGTACTTTGGAGGAATAATACAAATTTTGAATATCCACCAACATACCTACGCGTTGTTCTTTAAATATAGTCATAAAATTAATATTATTTGTCATTCCGGACTTGATCCGGAATCTAATAGAGTTTTAGTGTAATCACTAGTTTTGTAATTAGATCCTGAATCAAGTTCAGGATGACAATTGTTTGAAAACAAAAGCAGGTTACCCTGCTTTTAAAGTTCGATTATCCTTTTAAATCAAGTTTTTTTATAATTTTTTTGAAAGTTTTTTCATCTACCTTTTGCAGATAGCTCATTAATTTCTTTCGTTTGGAAACCATTTTGAGTAAACCTCGGCGAGAATGAAAGTCTTTAGGATTTTTTTTCAAATGGGAGGTAAGTTTTTTTATTGTTTCGGTAAAAAGAGCAATTTGATATTCTGGCGAACCAGAATCTTTCTCATGTCTTTTTACATCTTTGGTGACTTTTTCCTTTTGTTTGCTGGTGAGAGACATAGTTTTTCGGCTAAACATTCGTCCCGCCATGACGTAGACCAATGTCTGCTATTATTGATTACCTACATATCTTAGCATACAAAAGGATATTTGTCCAGCAAACCCCGCACCCACGAACTTACTTTCTGAGTAATTCGCTACTTGTTTTTGCCATTCATCTACTATGTGCTCACGCACGGAATAGTTTGGGTGAGGGGTAAAAAAAAGTCAGCTGTTTCAAAACTTTTCAGTCTCTGGTATGCTAAGATAATAATGTTATGCATAAATTATTAGAAAAACTTAATTCTCGGCAACGCGAAGCAGTGGAAACCACCGAAGGAGCGGTCTTAATTATTGCCGGAGCGGGCAGCGGAAAAACTTTAGCTCTCACTCATCGAGTGGCCTATTTAATTCAGGAAAAAAAAGTTAATCCCAGAAATATTTTGGCTGTGACTTTTACCAACAAAGCAGCCAATGAAATGAAGGAAAGAATCATTAAATTGCTCTCCGAAGAAAAATTTTCTCGAGACAACTTTCCGATTGTGGGAACTTTCCATTCCATCTGTGTCAAAATTTTACGCCACGAAATTGAGAAAATTGGTTACAAAAAATCTTTCAATATTTTTGATACTCAAGATCAGCAAGGACTGATAAAAAAAACAATGAAAGAATTGTCTATAGACTTAAAACAATTCAAACCTAAATCTATTTTAGGGGCTATTTCTAAAGCTAAAAACAATCTTATTGGAGCGGATGATTTTGCTAAACAAGCAGGAGGCTATTATGAAGAAATTGTGGCTAAAGTTTATGTGGTTTATCAAAAAAAGTTAAAAGAACAAAATGCTTTGGATTTTGACGATATTCTGATGTTCACCGTAAAAGTTTTTCATGATTTTCCTGAAGTTTTAGAAAAATATCAAAGATTTTTTAAATATATTATGGTGGATGAATATCAAGATACTAATCATGCTCAATACGATTTGATCAGTATGATAGCCAAGCGAAATAAAAATATTTGTGTGGTGGGAGATGATTGGCAAGGAGTCTATTCTTTTCGGGGAGCCAACATTCAAAACATTTTGGATTTTGAAAAAGATTATCCCGAAGCCAAAGTCATCAAATTGGAACAGAATTATCGCTCTAGTCAAAATATTTTAGATGCGGCTTATGGCATTATTTCCAAAAACATTAATCGTAAAGATAAAAAAATTTGGACTGAACAAAAAGGCGGACATCTGATTAGTTCCTATGAAGCCTTGAGTGAAAAAGATGAAGCCGAATTTATGGTGGCGGAAGTTTTGACCGGGACGAGAGAAAAAAAATATAAATTCAGAGATTTTGTGGTGCTTTATCGGACCAACGCTCAATCTCGAATTATAGAAGAGTCGATGTTAAAAAATTCTATCCCTTATCGAATAGTAGGTGGGTTGAAATTTTATCAAAGAAAAGAAATTAAGGATATGGTCGCTTATTTGCGTCTAATTCAAAATCATGATGACCTGGTTTCTTTGGAAAGGATAATTAATGAACCAAGAAGAAGCATTGGGCCGGTGAGTCTGAAAAAATGGACGGAATTTGCTCAATCTCTAGGTTTGAATTTAGTTGAAGCTGGATTAAAAATAGGACCCGAGAGTAAATTAAATGAATCAAAAATAGATGCCATTAAAAAATTCTGTGATTTTATTCGTCGAGCGGAAGAAAAAATATCTAAAGAAAGTATGGTTGGTTTGATTGGGTTTGTTTTTTCCCATTCTGGCTATGAAAAAATGTTGATGGATGGAACAGAAGAAGGTGAAATAAGAAAAGAAAATATCTACGAATTATTAACCGTGGCTAAAAAATATGACGAATATATCGGAGCTGAAGGCCTAAGATTATTTTTAGAAGAAGTGGCTTTGGTTTCTGATACGGATGATATCAGTCAAGAAATTGATGCAGTGCATCTGATGACTCTTCACAGCGCCAAAGGATTAGAATTTAAAATAGTTTTTATCGCTGGATTAGAAGAAGGAATTTTACCTCATTCGCGTAGTATGTTGAATCAAAGTGAAATGGAAGAAGAGCGAAGGTTGATGTATGTGGGGGTAACTCGGGCTAAGGAAAAAGTTTATTTGCTTTTTACTTCTGAACGAAATATTTTCGGCTCTACTCAAAGCAACGCGCCCTCAAGATTTTTGGATGATATCCCGTCGCATCTCATTCAAGCTGCGGAAACTCCAAGTCTCAATTTCCAATTTCCAAATAAATTCCAAAATTCAAAATACAAACTAAAAACGAAACACGAAATTCAATTTATTAAAAATAGTAAGTCTAAATCTAATGGCGTTACGAGTTACGAGTTACAAGTTACGAGCTTTAAAGATGGCAATCGAGTAATTCACGAAGTTTTTGGTGAAGGAATTATTGTGGCTTCTCAAGGGGATACGCTCACGGTGGCTTTTTCCAAAAGCGGTTTAAAAAAATTATCCGCTTCCATCGCTCCTTTGAAAAAAGTTTAAATAAAAAAAGACTTAGCTATAGCGCTAAGTCTTTTTTAAATGAGCGCATTCTCCCTTGAGACATCCGATGTCTCGCGACCATAACAACCTGAAGACATCGGATGTCTGGAAATGCGCCTCAATATTAATATATGAAACCTTTAATTACTCGACTTCGTGCATCTAGAGTTCTTCTAGAAATTTTTGCGAAGTCGATAAAATTCATTTCGGAGACAGTTATCATATTTTCATTCACTTTTTCAACATAGGCCACATGTCCGTAATAAGCATTTTCTGTTGTAACCATAATAGATCCAACTTTAGGTTTTTTTCCGGTGGCATAGCCCATAGACTTTGCCTTGTATAACCAAGTTCCGGCATTTCCAGACCAGGGAATATAACGTTTTTTGGCCACATACCAGGTGCAATATCCATAAGGAAAACTGCGTCCAGTTCCGGCTTTTCCATCTAGTTTCTTACCACTGAATTCTTCAAAAGATTCATAGGGACGGGTAGCAATTCTGCCGGTAGTAGAAGCTGGCTGAGGAGTCTCTTTAATGCCTCCTGGGATAACAATCGTTTCTCCCTCCTTAATTTCTTCGTTAGCGGGAAGATTGTTAAAAGCCATAATTTGTTTTTTGTCGGCTTTGTATTTTTTGGCAATGCTATCCAGCGTATCACTTTTCTTAATTGTATAATTCATACCAGAAACTGGCAGAATAAATATTTTATCTCCAGGCATAATAGAATCAATATCATCAATTTCGTTAGCCCAAAGGATAGTATTGATGGTGATGTTGTTATTAGTAGCGATTGCTCCTATAGTGTCGCCTTCCTTAACTTCATAAATAACAACTCCACCTTCTTTAGCTGGTGCTTTTTGAACCTGATTATTTCTGGCAATCAAAGCTTGACCTTCAGTAGTAATAATTTCTTCTTCAACTGGTGCAGCGGTTGGTAAGGTCGGTTCAGGAGCGGTGCTGGCTTGAGCTAATTTAACCAAAGCTAAATCACTTTTTTTGTCGGCTTTTAAAGACATATTATTTTCAACTGGATTGCTATGGTTTTCTGTTTCTCCAAAATAGCCAAATAAAAATCCGCTAGATTCTTTACCAGCAGCCAGGTTGGTGGCCGAAACTAAAACGGCGCTGCTAGCCACAACGAATAAGGCAGAATAATTTCTAAAAAGATGGAGCGCTTTTATAGTGCGTCGCTCCTTAATAAATCTAGTAATGCTCTTTTGAATAAGATAAACCCGGGTGACCAGGTTCTTCAAATTGGGACGTCCTAATAAACTTTTCAATGAGAATAAATTCAGTTTACTAATGGCGATAACCTTTCTTTTTGGTTCTAGTTTAAGAGCATTGAGATAACTGAGAAACAGCCCATCGACTAAAAACCCTAATTTTTATCAAAAGTAACTATAGCGCAGTATGAAAAACCTGTCAACCAAAATATAGGCAAAATTTGAAGAGTCAGTTAAGGGCTCAATATAGCCAATAAAACGGTTTAATCTAAACTGAAAAAGAAAGTATTTCTTTTTCAGTTTAGATGGTGTATGATGAATTTGTTGGTGTCGCAAAAGTAATAGTAGGCTCATTTTATGGATCTCAGAAAGCTCAAAAGTCAATATCTGGAATATCTGGAAATCGAAAAGGGTCGATCCCGGAAAACTAATGAAAATTATAACCATTATTTGGATCGCTTTTTGGATTGGGCCAAGGTTTCTCAACCGGAAAAGATAACTGAAGCCCTAGTTCGGGATTATCGCATTTTTCTCAATCGGTTGGGAGAAAAAGAGGGAAAAGCTCTGAAGAAAAACACCCAAAACTACTATATTATTGCTTTGAGGAGTTTTTTGAAGTATCTCAATAAGAAAGACATTCAGACTTTGGCTGCCGAGAAAGTGGAAGTGGGTAAATCCTCGCGGAGAGAAATAGAATTTTTAGAATCAGAAGAGGTGGAGAGGATTATAGACGCGGCTTCCGGTCAGGACTTTAAATCAATACGCGATCGAGCCATATTGGAGCTTCTTTTTTCAGCTGGTTTGCGAGTTTCTGAGTTGGTCAGTATTAATCGGGAAAAATTAGATTTAAAAAACCAAGAATTTAGCATTCGTGGTAAGGGTGATAAAGTGCGAGTAGTTTTTGTTTCTGATCGGGCCAAAAAATCATTGGAAAAATATTTGGATAAAAGAAGTGATATAGATCCAGCTCTTTTTGTGCAAGATGTGAAGGCCTTGAAACAATTTGAAAGTCGAACGGAAAATGAAAACACTAAAAAAGAAAAAAGTTTACGTTTAACGCCACGTACTATCCAGAGAATTGTAAAATATTATGCAGCTAAGGCCAGAATCATCAAAGAAGTCCATCCACACACATTGCGTCATTCCTTTGCCACTGATTTACTCATCAATGGAGCCGATATTCGCAGTGTGCAAGCTATGTTAGGACATTCCTCTATCACAACCACGCAAATTTATACTCATGTCACCAATCGCCAATTAAGAGACATTCACAAAACTTTTCATGCCAGACGGAGGAAGAAATAATTTGGTGGGACTGGTAGGGTTCGAACCTACGACCAAGCGATTATGAGTCGCGCGCTCTACCACTGAGCTACAGTCCCGTTTATTTTATATATATTTTTTGGTGGACGCGAGAGGACTCGAACCTCTGACCTTTTCCATGTCAAGGAAACGCTCTAACCAGCTGAGCTACGTGTCCTAAGTGTGAAAAAGAAATGGATAACATTTCTATCTTATTTCAAAAGAAATAATCAGTCAATCGGAATTTAAAAACAACTCTTAATAGTTAGAGTTGTTTTTTAATGTTTATATCCTACCCCACTTCCGGTTCGGGGATGGGTTTAGGTTCGATTTCCAAAACTTTTTCTATAATTGGCTCTTCCTTTTTTGGAGAAGCGATTTCTTGGAAGAATAAAAGCCAAGCGGTTTGATTAAAAACAGCGTAAGCTGATTTAACTATTAATATAATTATTAAAAAGACTAAGACTCCAATAGAAGCGGCAATAATAATTCCGGTTTTTTGCAAAACCAAATAAAGTAATCCACCCAAAATAATAAAAACAATAGCCAAGGGAATAAGCATAATTAGTAATCCCAAACCTACTAAGATATTAACGGGCAAAAAGATCAATCCCATAATGAAACTAGGACCGATGTTCTTGGAAAAAATAAAATAAGCATTTTCGATAGAACTCCAAATGGAAAGCCGACCTAAAATTGCGTAAAGATAACCAAAAGTACGAATAAAAAAAGCCAAAATGAACAACGGAATAACTATTAGGATAGCCAAAAAAGTTAAAATGCCTCCAATCCAATAAGAATGGTTAAAGAAAAGAAGGGCAATTGGAACAATTAAAATGAGCAAAGCTAGAAACATAAATAGCCCGATTACAAGAGTAATGGAAAAAATTTTTAGGAAATTTTCTCTGCCAAATTTCCAGCTTTCTTTCAAAGAAACATTTTTTCCTTCTAAAATATTTTTTACAGAACGTATCAACCCTCCTCGGGCTAGTAAACTCAAAAGAGCTAAGCCAATAAATAAAAGCGAAACCAATAAAACAAGAGTTAAAAAGATTGCATAGTGGGTATTTATAAATTGAATAAATTTTTGTCCAGCCTCGGTTATTATTTCATTATCTCCAGAAGAGTAGTTGAAGGAAGTTCCTAAACTACCCAAAGAAATAAAAAGACCAAGCCACCAAAGATATTTATGGCTCCAGGTTATTTTCCAGCTTTTTTTGAGAATTTCCAAATAAGGAATATCCTTAATTTGTTTTTTCATCAGGGTTAGTTTTAGTTGTTTTTAGAGTGGATTTTTCTTCAGGAACGGCTACTTTTTTAATACCTACTAATTCTTCAAATTCGGATCGTTCAATAGTCTCTTTTTTCAAAAGGACGGCCACTATTTTTTCCAAAACATCCTTTTTTTCTTTCAATACTTTTTCAGCTACTTCATAAGCGTTAGCAATGAATTGGGAAACTTGTTGATCAATGGCTTCGGAAGTTTTTTCTGAATAATTCTTTTGTTCCGAAAGTTCTTTGCCTAGAAAAACCATTTCTTCTTTATGTCCGAAAGTTCTTGGTCCCAATTCACTCATTCCATAACGGGTAACTAAATTGCGAGCGATGGCCGTGGCTCTTTCTAAATCATTAGAAGCTCCCGTGGTTACTTCTTGGAATTGCAACTTTTCGCTCACATAACCTCCTAGAAAAACTGAAAGTTCATCAAGAAAGTAATTTTTAGAGAGTAGGCGTTTGTCTTTAGAAGGAGCGCTTAAAGTATAGCCTCCAGCTTGTCCGCGAGAAATAATAGAAACTTTTTGAACTGGATCGGCGTGTTCTAAGATAGATCCAATCAGCGCATGTCCAGCTTCATGGTAAGCTATAATTTTCTGTTCATCTTTATCAATTCTTCGACTTTTTCTTTCTGGTCCAAGAATAACTTTTTCTATAGATTCAGTTAATTCGTCCATACTAATTTCTTTTTTGCTACGGCGGGCAGTCAGAATAGCGGCTTCATTCAAGAGATTAGATAAATCGGCTCCGGAAAATCCGGAAGTTCTTTCGGCGATGGCTCTTAATTCAACATTTTTAACTAAAGGTTTGTTTTTTGAATGAATTTTTAAAATAGCCTCTCTTTCTTCAATATCTGGTAAATCCATAACTACTCGTCGATCAAAACGTCCTGGTCGCAAAAGAGCTGGATCTAAAACATCCGGTCGGTTAGTGGCGGCAATAACAATAACATTAATGTTAGTATCAAAGCCGTCCATCTCTACCAAAATTTGATTTAGGGTTTGTTCTCTTTCATCATGACCTCCACCTAGGCCAGCTCCTCGATGACGACCTACAGCGTCAATTTCATCAATAAAAACGATAGCTGGTGAATTTTTTTTGGCCTGTTTAAAAAGATCGCGCACTCGGGACGCTCCCACTCCCACAAACATTTCTACAAATTCCGATCCAGAAATATTGAAAAATGGCACATTAGCTTCTCCAGCCACTGCCTTGGCAATTAAAGTTTTTCCAGTTCCTGGAGAACCTAATAGGAGAACTCCTTTGGGAATTTTAGCTCCTAGTTTAATAAATTTTAGAGGGCTTTTTAAAAATTCTACAATTTCATAAAGTTCTTCTTTGGCTTCTTTGGCTCCAGCTACATCTTTAAAGGTAGTCCGATTCTTTTTGTCCTTAGGATTAATAACACGAGCGCGGGAAGATCCAAAAGATAAAGCTTGTTTATTACCTCTTTGTGCCTGGCGAAACATATACCAAATGAAGGCACCAACCAATAGAAAAGGCAATAGAAAAGGCAAAACTGAACTTAGCCAGAAGGAGGCTGAAGAGTCTTCCTTAACCTTGATATTAACTAATTTAAGCTTTTCTGGATCTACTCCATAATTTTTTAGTGATTCAGTTAAGCCTGATTCCCTCTCTTTGATGGCTTTTTCTTTCTTACCCTCTTTCAACTCAATCGCCAATTGGTCGTTGGTAACGGAAATTTCAGTAACTTTACCCTCATTGATTTGAGAAACTAGTGTGCTTAAGGAAACATCTTCTGGTTTCTCTTTAGGGGCGGAATAAAGAACAAAAATTCCAGAAATTAGCATAAAGGTAATCAAAACCGCCCCGACATTTCTAATTAGATTTTTCATAAATATTTTTACTTACTTTATTTTCCTAATTACAACCTTATCACCTTTTCTGGTGATTTTCAACTCTTTGAATATTACAACCTGATGTTTGCTTTTAGTGCTTTTGATAATTTTTAAAATTTCTTCAATATGGGAGACTTCAATATTTTTCAAATTGCTTTTAAGGTCAGCAATTTTTTGGCGCAGAATAGTTTTTTGGATGGCCGGATGAAAACTCAAAATTTTTTTAGCACTTAAGAATTGAGAAAAGTTATATTTTTGAGCAGAAGAAAAAATAAAATCATAATCTTCTCCAATAGATTGTGTTTCCGCAAAAATAGTTTCGGTAATATTAGGATTAAATTCTTTTTTCAAATACGGGATTAATTTATTTCTGATTTTGTTGCGCAAAAATAAATCCTCGGCATTAGTTTTATCAATTCGATAATTTAATTTATTTTTTTTGAGATATTCCAAAATTTCTTTCCGCGTTGTTCCCAATAATGGACGAATAATTTTTTCGTTTTGATATTTCATTCCAGCCAGTCCAGATAATCCTGATCCACGGATGAGGCGCATCAAAAAAGTTTCTACTTGATCGTCTAAATTATGAGCCACGGCGATTAAATCAAAATTATTATTTTTTCTAATTTTTTCAAAAAAAATATAACGGATATCTCGCAAATTATTTTCTAAATTTTTCTTAGCTTTAATTTTAGGCTTTAGGATAGCCATTTCTAGGCCATATTTTTCAGCTAAAGTTTTAACAAACCTTTCATCCTGCTCAGAATCTTTTCCGCGTAATCCATAATTCACATGAGCAATAATTAGTTCCAGAGAATATTTTTTTTGCAAATTAAATAAAATATTCAAAAGGCAAACCGAATCCGGTCCCCCTGAAACTCCAAGCACAATCCTGGAGTCTTTTTCCAAAAGATTGTTTTGGAAAATAGTGTTTTGAATTGTCTTAGTTAGATTTTTAGTCATTTAAATATATTTCCTAATAATTTCTGCCACTTTTTTAATCGCTTCATCCAATTTTCCTTCTTCATTCACCACTGTGTAATCATAAACATCAGCATGTTTCATCCATTCTTGAGTATAGGCCATACGTTCTTTAATATAGGCTTCGTTAATATTATCTCGGCGACGGATGCGCTCTTCCAAGATTTTCAAATCTGGAATGGTAATAAAAATAGCCGGAATTTCCGGAAAAAGTTTTTTAGCAGTAATGACCCCTTTCCATTCTATTTTCCAGGTGCCGATTTTATCGGTCCGTCGGCTGACGGATTTCACTCGCTCAATCTCCTGTTTGGTTACGCCATACAGCTGACCATTATATTGTTCTGCCCATTCAATAAAATCCCCCTTCTCTCTTCTGGTTTCAAATTCTTGCTTATCTATAAAATAGTAAGGATTGCTTTGGGATTCTCTGGAGCGCATTGGACGGGTAGAAGTGGTGACTATTTTTTCAATAGGAAAGTATTTAGTAAGACCATTGATAATAGAATCTTCTCCAACCCCAGAAGGTCCAGAAATAATAAAAATATTAGAGTTTTTCATATAGAGCTTATTTTGCTATGATTATTATATGTAATTTAGCTTATATTCGGCAATTAATCAATCTCTTCTCAACTTTCTTTTGGTAGCAAAAGAAAGTTGCAAAGAAAACTGTCAGCCGGACTCAGTCTCAGACAAATTCAAAGCCTCACTCGCTAAAACTCCTAGTCAGCCCATGGCTGAATTGGTGAGGAGTTTTTTTTAACGCTCGTTTCAGCTGAATTTGTTCCTGAGTCTTTCGTAAGGCTGAAATTTTTTGGATATAATAAAATACTCCAGCAAAGCGCTGGAGTATTTTTTATAAGCTAAGTGATTATTCTTTTTCTTTCTCTACTTTTTTCTTGGATACTTTTTTGGGTTTCTTTTCAGCTTTTTTCTCAGTGGCTTTTTCTTCCTTCACTGCCTTTTCTTTTTTAGCTGGCGCGCTTTTATCACCTTTCTTAGCCAGAACCAATCCCATACGATGAGTAGCTGGTTCAACGGAAAGAATTTTCCATAAATATTTTTCTCCGGCTTTAACCAACTCATCTAGATTTTTTCCAGGATAAACTTCAGCCATTTCGCTAATATGAGCTAGACCATGAATATCCTGATCTAAGTAAACGAAAATTCCAAAGCGATTTATTTTGTGAGCAGTACCATCTACGATGTCTCCTACTTTGTATTTTTTATCAACTTCACTCCAAGGGTCTTTTTCCAAAGCTCGGATAGAAAGAGAAATTTTGTAATCATCGATGGCAATTATTTTGGCTTTTACTTTACTGCCAACCTTAACCACATCGCGAGGATTTTCGATTAGTTGCCAAGCTAGTTCGGAAATATGTACTAAGCCTTCTAGCTTTTTATCATCCGCTACCTTAGCTGGGTCTTTACCAGGAGCCACAAACTTAATGAAAGCTCCGAAATCAACTACTCCACTAATTTCTCCCTCTACTACATCTCCAATTTTTAAACTGGAAACTGTTTCTCGATCTTTTTCTTTTTGAGCCGCTTTTTCACTGACGATTAATTTTTCAGTTTCTCGATCGGCATCCAAGATTCTCACTTCCAATTCTTGCCCAACTAGTTTTTTCAAGATAGCAAATATTTTATTTTTATCTCCGTCTTCTACGCGAGGATAATTTTTGCTGGATAATTGAGAAACTGGTAAAAATCCGGAAATTCCATTCAATTCAATTAAAAGACCTCCTTTGTTGGCGCTTAGAACTTTAGTAAATACTTTTTCTTCAGAATCACGCTTATCTTCCAAATTATCCCAGGCTTTCTCATAAGAAGCTTCTCGAATAGAAAGTTCAATAAAACCTTCATCATTTTCTTGGTCAATCACAACGGCAGAAATTTTGTCCCCTATTTTCAATTTTCCAGTTCCCATTCCATCTTTAATTTCCTTGCCCAAAACAATTCCAGTTCCGAAAGGATCAATACCTACAAAAACTGAATTAGCAGCAATATCAATTATTTCTCCAATAATACTATCACCTACTGCTGGAAGAGAAGTCTGATTTTCTGAGAGCAAAGCGGCCATGACAGATGGCTTTTCCGAAGTGTCATTCATATCATCTGACTGTTTAACACTTTTTTTATCTATTTTATCTACCTCGTCAGCTAATTTATCATAAATATTATCACTCATAGTATATTTTTGGCTTAGTTAAGCCTTTTAATTATTATTGATTATAAAACAAAAAAATTCCCAGCGGGAAATTATTAAGTAATTCGATATTTCGGATTAAAGCATCCGATATTTAATTTTCTTAATAATTAACCTTAAAAGCAGTCTACCTTGTTTCTAAAAATTTGGCAAGTTATTTTTATAAAATAGTCTTTTTAACCTTTTCCACAATTTCTCCTGTGGTGGAGTTGGCTTTAACCATAAAACTATTGGCGCCCAAACTTAAACCTCTTTGAATTTCTTCATCTTGACCAAGATTAGAAAGAATAATCACTGGTGTTTCCGCAAGAGCTTTGTTTTTGTCAGCACGAATTTTGGTTAAAACTTCAAAACCATCAATGGATGGCAAAATTAAATCCAGAAGAATAATATCGGGAATAGCTTTTTGAATCATACGTAGAGCCTGTTCTCCGTCCATAGCTTCACGAACTTCAAAATTTTCTTTAACTAATTTTCTAGCACAGATATTACGCAAAAACGGATCATCTTCTACTAGTAAAATAGAGGCGAGGGCATTGTCTGGAGTGGTGGTCTTAGCTTTCGCATCTACGGTTTCATTAGAAACTTTCTTTGGTTTTTCGGTAGGAGCCTCCCTGGGAATTTCCTTAGACATCTGGCTTATATAATTATTGACTTTTTCAATTACTTCGGCGGGATCAAATTGGGTTTTGATCAAATGATCAACGGCGCCCAATTTTTTAGTTCGATCAATTTCTACTGGTTGGCCGGAATTAGAAATAATAATGGCAGGAATGGATATTTTTTCTTCTCGTAATTTTTCCAAAACCTCATAACCGTCCATTTTTGGCATAACGATGTCCAAAAGAATAAGGCCAGGGACAAAACTTTTTATTTTTTCAAAACCTTCCTGACCATCATGAGCAACTGCAATTTCATAACCCTCTTGCTTTAATTTCTTTTCCAAAACTTCTGCCAAAATTAGTTCATCTTCAATGATTAATATTTTTATTTTTTTCATCTTTTTTATTTTTAAATATTAGCTGGGTTAGTTATCATTAGTGTGAACACAACTTCTGTGCCATTGCCTTCCTCGCTTTCAATAAATATTTTTCCGCCATGTCGCTCAATAATATTTTTTGTTATAAACAATCCTAAGCCAGTCCCATCCGTTTCTAATTTTACTACATTAGTGGCTCGATAAAATTTTGTGAATAACTTATGTTTACTTTCTTTTGGGACTCCCACTCCATTGTCCTTGATTGAAACCTTAACAAAGTTTTCTCCTTCCATTGAAACCTTTATGTTTATTATCCCATTTTCAAGGCTATATTTTACAGCATTATCTAATAAATTTTGAATAGCTATTTCTATTTTTTCTTTATCTATCCGCAATTTTGGTAAACCTTTTGGTGCGTCTATTTTTACTTCAAGATGTCTATATCTAATTTCCTCTGCCATTTTGTTAACTACTCCATTTATAATTTCCAGCAGACACTGCTCTCTGAAATTATAATTAAACTGTCCTTCCTCAATTCTAGAAACATCTAGAAGATCATTAACCAAGGTTATCATTCTCTCATTACTTTCAAATCCTTTTTCTAAAAGTTTTCTCTGATCTTGGTTTAATTTTCCAGCGTCCTCATCCAATATCATTTGAATGACCCACTTAATCGCAGAAAGCGGAGTTCTGAATTGATGAGCTGCAACTGAAATAAACTCTGATTTCATTCTATCAACCATTTTTTCTCTAGTCAAATCATAAAAAATCTTCATCATACCCAAGTTTTCTCCTTTTTGATCAAGTACCGTTTCTGTAATCACTTTAAAAGTTTTATTTGGGTTAGTATTTGTTAATTCTATCTCTTCTTCCATTCCTTTGCTGTCTTTGGATTCTTCTATAATTTTAAAAACAAAATCTTTTTTAATAATTCTTTTGAAATTTTCTAGGCTAAAGTTATTTTTATTTGAAATTTTAGTTTTTATATCAGAAAAACTTAAGCCCAGTATATCTCTAGCGGCGTTATTAAAAAACTTTACACAATCATGATCATCTAAAACAATAATTGGGTCTGTTAAATTAGAAAGAATAGCTACTGTTTTCAATTGTTCTTCCTCTATTTCAGCATAAGCCTCTCGAAGAGATTCTTCACCTTTTTTCAATTCGTCTACTTTAGTATCTAGCTTCTGGTTAACTGAATTTAATTCCCAATCGCGTCTGATTAATAATTTTGCTGCGTCATCTAATCTAACCAGCTCTTCTGTCGTTTTTTCAGATCCTTTTTTCAACTTATTTTCTTTTCTCAAAAAACTAATAGCTTGTAAAACAACCAAAACAAATAGCGTGACACCGAAAATAACATTTTCCCCAAGAGTTGAATGAGAGAAATGCAAAAAATAAAGAATGCCTATTGCAATAAATGACAGTAAACTACTTATTAAAATAATCATATGTAATAAAAAATTTCTATTTTAAATTAGCGAGAAAATTTCATTCTCCCAAAGCAACAATAACTGCTGTTTCATTGTGAAAACAAGAAAAAGCAGTATTAGGATCTCCTCCAATTGGAGCTTGCTCTCCATATGTATAGAACCCAATTAATGGCACTTCTTTCCCTAAAACAGACTGAATAGCATCAATTTCGTCCTTAGCATGCTCTCCAAATAATTTACTTCTTGCGATACAGTTAAACAATATAATAGCTTTTGGAGTTTTTCCTTGAAGTTGATCCAGTGCTTTTTGAGCAGCATCTTTAGCGGCGATAATAGCTTCATCTTTACTTCCAATCATTAAACGAACCGTTGCGCCTTCTGGCATTTCTGCTGCACAAGTTATGGCTCCTTTTTCATCTACCGAAATTGGATCTCTAATGAGAAATTCTGTGCTACCCTCAACAGTCATTCCTAGAGGATATGTAATGGCCATTATGGCTAGTGGCTCTTTTCGCAGATCTTCATCTTTTTTCCCAAAATATTCTTCATAAATACTCACTGCTGGCTTCCCATCAATCTCCTCAACCACCGCCCCATGTGATTTGGTTACTGTCTTTGGAGCACCAATTGGAATCCATCCATGCCTTACTCCTAATCCGATTGAAAAATCACCCACTAGTCCAACTCCCACAAGTGAAGAGGATAAAACAGTATCATTATAATAAACAAAAGTTTCTTTAAATTTAAAATCATCTCCCGCTGCTCCTCCAAAAATCAAAGCATCTTTTCCAGCCACATCTTGCAATCCTCGAACAATTTCCGCTCCATTGCCTTTTAGAACATCTGTAAGCATAATATAACACTTCACTTTATCTTTAGCTCTAGACATAATGTCCCTAACGAGAGCTGCTCCCGCTTCTTTGGTTTTTCCCTCTACTTCTCCTCCTTTTCCAATAACAAAATCAATACTATCTGATTTCAGAGCCATAACTGCTACGCCACCCTTAGTTGGCCCTTCTCCAGTAATTTCTCCCGCATCACTGCATCCAATTAATGGCGTTTCTTTAGATATCGAACGTACTCCATCAAGCAATTCTTTTTGATCATATCTCACAGACGAAAAAACAATTATTAGTTTTGGTGCTTTCAATTTTTCAATCGCTTTTTGACAAGCGTCACCACCAGCTTTTTTTGCATCGGCATCGGAAGAAAAACCAACTCCTGATTGTATAGACATAGTTTTATTATTATTTTTATTATTAAAAAAAATTATAAAAAATAATTTTTTAATTGTTTTTTCCGCTAAAAATCGAGTTATTTATATTTTTAATTATACTGTTTTAGGTAATTATTGTCAAAATTTTTTTTCTGAAAAGGGCTCGACAGAAAAATAATTTTATGATAATATTTCTCTATAAACCAATAAAAACATAACTTTTTAATTTATGAATATACAATATTACGGACATTCTTGTTTTAAAATAACTACCCGACCGGAAGGCAGAGGTCAAGGAGAAGTAGGTATTTTTTTTGATCCTTTTGATAAAGAAACCGGATTACGTCCTCCCCAAGGACAGGCGGATATTGTCTTAATTAGCCACGATCACCATGATCATAATAATGCCTCAGCTCTAAAGGGAGAGCCGGTAGTTTTTGATATTCCAGGAGAATATTCAGCCAAGGGAGTAAATATCGTTGGTATTGATTCATTCCATGATGCTCAAGAAGGAAAAGAACGTGGTCATAACACCATTTTTTCAATTGAAGCTGAAGGGATTAGAGTTTGTCATCTGGGAGATTTGGGAACAGATTTAGACGAAAAACAATTGGATGAAATTGATGGAGTAGATATTCTGATGATTCCAGTCGGGGGAAAATTTACTATTGATGGCAAAAAAGCAGTGGAAATTGTAAAAAAAATTGAACCAAAAATTATTATACCCATTCATTACAAAACCGAAGGGTTAAAGTTGGATATTGAAAGTGAAAAAAAATTCTGTTCAGAAATGGGAAACTGCCCACGAGAAAAAGTTTCCAAAATTAATTTCAAAAAGAAAGATATTGAAGAAAAAAATATGGAAGTGCTTCTGATGGCCACCGATAAAGCGTAACTATAATGGACTTTGAAAGTAAAATTGAAGAAATAAGACAAAAACCGGAACACATCCGTTTGCGTTATGTTTGGGCATTGGTAACCATTTCTATGATTTTCGTGTTACTGATTTGGTTTTTTTCTTTGAAAGCTGATCGAGATAATTCTAGAAAGAAAACTGAAGAAAACAATATCTTAATGGAAATAAGCAATCAAAAACAAGTGGACGATATAACTCAAAGCATCAGCAAAAATATGGGGAATAATTTAAGTGAAGAGCTGAACCAAAAAAATAAGTAGTCAAAATTATTTAAATTTTTCAATAAAAAAATGAACATAGGTAATATTGAGCCAAGAGAAATAGTAGAAGAAGTGCAACAATCCTATTTGGATTATGCCATGAGTGTTATTGTTTCGCGAGCGCTTCCGGATGTGCGAGATGGTTTGAAGCCAGTTCACCGAAGAATTCTCTATTCTATGTGGAGTAGCGGTCTAAGATCCAGTGCCAAATTTCGTAAATCCGCTACAGTAGTGGGAGAAGTTTTAGGAAAATATCATCCACACGGCGATGTAGCGGTGTATGATTCAATGGTGCGCTTAGCCCAAGATTTTTCCCTGCGTTATCCACTAGTTAGAGGTCAGGGAAATTTTGGTTCAATGGATGGTGATCGAGCAGCCGCTTATCGTTATACTGAGGCTAAATTAGCGTCTATTGCTGACGAAATGCTTTTGGATATTGAAAAAAATACGGTTGATTTTGTGCCTAATTTTGATGAGCAACATCAAGAACCAACCGTTCTTCCTGCTAATCTCCCACAACTTTTATTGAATGGTAGTATGGGAATCGCAGTAGGAATGGCTACCAATATTCCTCCTCATAACCTTAATGAATTAGTAGCGGGTATTGTCGCCTTAATTGAAAATCCAGAAACTACCATAGAAGAACTGGCGAATATTATTCAAGGACCGGACTTTCCAACGGGTGGCATTATTTATAATAAAAAGGATATTTTAGAAGCCTATAAGACTGGGCGGGGAAAAATTCTAACTCGAGCCAAGGCTGATATTTTGGAAACCAAAGCTGGTGCTTTTCAAATTACTGTAACTGAAATGACATATGCCACTAACAAAGCAGTGCTGATTGAAAAAATGGCTGACCTAGTTCGAGAAGGAAAACTTTTGGGCATCAAAGACATTCGGGATGAATCGGATAAGGACGGAGTGAGAATTGTGATTGATCTAAAAAAAGACGCCTATCCGCAAAAAGTGTTGAACAAAATTTATTCTATGACCGATTTGCAAAAGAATTTCGGAGTGAATATGTTGGCGCTAGTGGATGGAATTGAACCGACCGTTTTAAATTTAAAAGCTATCCTAGAACATTATATTGAACATCGTAAAATAGTGGTTACTCGTCGCACTCAATTTGATTTGGATAAGGCTAAAGATCGGGCCCATATTTTAGAAGGTCTAAAAACAGCCTTGGATCATATTGATGCTATTATCAGCACTATTAAAAAATCAGCTACCAAAGAAATTGCTCACGTGAGTTTAATGAAAAAATTCAAACTTTCTGATAAACAAACCACTGCGATTTTGGAAATGAGATTGCAAACTCTAGCTGGATTGGAAAGAAAAAAAATTGAAGATGAATTAGCAGAAAAATTAAAACTAATTAGTGAACTGGAAGCTATTTTGAAAAGCGCCAAGAAAATTTTGGGAATTGTCAAAGATGAATTGCAAAAAATGAAAGAAAAATATGGAGACGAAAGAAAAACCAAGGTTATTAAATCTGGTGTGGGAGAATTCAGGCAAGAAGATTTAATTCCTAATGAAGAAGCCATTATTACTATCACGGAAAAAGGTTACATTAAAAGAATGGATCCGGCTGTTTATCGTGTGCAAAAACGCGGAGGCAAAGGTGTGATTGGCGCCGCTACTAAAGAAGAAGATGTGATTAAAAAAGTTTTGGGTGTGATGACTCATGACAATTTACTTTTCTTCACCAATTCCGGAAAAGTTTTTCAAACTAAGGCTTATGAAATTCCGGCTTCATCGAGAATTGCCAAAGGACAATCAGTGGTTAATTTTCTTCAACTCAGTCAGGAAGAATCAGTGACAGCGATTATCGCTTTCAATAAAGATGATAGTTATAAATATCTGATGATGATGACTGAAATGGGAACGGTCAAAAAAACTTCACTGGAAGATTTTGAAAATGTTCGTCGCAGTGGACTGCTGGCTATCAAACTGCAAAAAGGAGACGCTTTGCGCTGGGTGGAAGCTACTACTGGAGAAGACGAAGTGGTGATTGCGACTTCTGGTGGACAAGCTATTCATTTCCGAGAAAAAGATGTGCGCTCAATGGGAAGAACAGCCGGAGGTGTGCGTGGAATTAAACTTAAAAAAGATGACAAAGTAGTCGGAATGGATGTGGTTTTCAAAAATCAAAAAGGTAATCAACTTTTGGTCATCACGGAAAACGGATATGGAAAAAGATCAGATCTAAAAGCTTATAAAATTCAAAATCGAGGTGGTTCTGGAATTAAAACATCTAGCATTACTAGCAAAACCGGCAGAATGATTGGTTCCGCTATCGTGAATGTGGATGATATTGAAGGAGATTTGATTTTGAGTTCGTCAAAGGGACAAATTATTCGCATTCCACTGAAAAGTATTTCGGTTTTAGGACGAGCTACTCAAGGTGTGAGAGTAATGCGTCCGCAAACTGGAGATAAAGTAGCTGCTATTGCAGTTTTGTAAAAAATGTTTTAGAAAATAAAAAAGGCGGTGGACTTGATAAGTTCCACCGCTTTTATTTTTAATTTTTAATGTAAAGTTAAATCTTCTTTATCATTTGATGTTTCAGTTTTTTTTCCAATTCCTCGTTTTCGCTGATAATACTTTTCAATTGGATCAGGCGTATTAAGCTGAATGCAAATCCTTTCGATGCAAACGGGGCATCTCAGAATATGATTAGCTGAACTTTTGAGAAAAACCTTCAGATAATCAAAGTTATTTTCCTGATCCATAGATTTAAATGTAACAACCTTATCAACATTCTTTTCACAATCTATCCTTGAAATTATTTCTACGACCGTTTCTGAAACATGGCCACTCCAAATGGGAAGCCATAACTCACGCTTTAAAATAGAAAAATAAGTGTATTCATTAGGGTTGCAAAGACAAAAATACAAATACTGCCATAAAACAATAAGACGAAAAAAAAGTTTCATATTTTGTAACTCCTTTTTAGTAAGTTTTTAAAAAACATTCGTATCAATAACAACGTTGAATAGTATCATATTAATGGCTATCTGCCAATAGGCTAATGTGGATAAATATACTATACAATAAATAAGGCTAGTTGTCAATACTACGTAATAGCCCAATAGCTTGGAAACGTTTTCTGGTATA
>PFCG01000027.1 GCA_002773095.1 Candidatus Moranbacteria bacterium CG10_big_fil_rev_8_21_14_0_10_35_21 | reverse complement strand
CTTGGGTTAGTTGTATACATAGTTGGAAACGTTAATTTTTAAGAGGTTATTATACCAGAAAACGTTTCCAAGCTATTGGGCTATTACGTTTTTATTGACAAAAATAAGATTATTTGGTAAGATTATCTGTTGTAGTAATCTTAAAAACCTATAACCGTGAGGTAGAGAAATGAAGAAGATATTGGTTTTGGTAGCGATGTTTTCGGTATTTTCTGTTGGTTTTTCAGAGGCTTTTGTTGGTAAAATAGATTTCAAACGTAATAAGCAAATTATTACAGACAAGCTGAAAAATGGGAAACTGCGAGGCCTTGTAACTGAGGAAGGTATTTCCTATAAAAAGGTAAAATCTATTATTTTTCATTCTGTGGACACCGGAGATTTTTCCGGAAAGATAGCCAATAAAAATTATCGACTGGTCAAATTCAAAATTATTGGAACAGCAATTAAAGGTGGTGGCTGGTGGGAATTGGTTTTGAAGTCTGGAGAAAAATATTCTTTCAATCCAGACAAATTTAAAAAAACCAAACCGTGGGTTAAGATTGATGACGTCATCTATTATGGAGGTTATGAAAAACCGGAGCTAAGGATTGAAGCTCCTGGGATGATTACAATTAATTTTCATACCAATGCTATTCCAGGATTTGTTTCAATGATCAACAAAAAGGACATTGAATATTTTTTATTCAAGTCAGTTTCTCTCGACTGGAACGAGGAAATTTTCACGGGAACTGTTGAGAAAAACAATCTTGGTGAATATTTTTCCCAAATGACTAGTGATGGGATTGAATTACCCGCTCCCAGCATGGGAACGGTGGTTGCCAAAATGAAAGATGGAAGCGAAGTTTATATTCTGCTTTCTGAAGAAGTATGGAAATTAGAAAGCAATGTGGCCATTGTTGATACTGAAACAGGATTGATTTTGGAATATATTCTGGCTCCTTAAGCAAGAAAAACTAATGGGCGAGTCGGATTTTACGACTTGCCCTTTTTCATTGGAAAAAATTGACAATTTTAAGTTTTCTTGCCATCATAGATTATCGTTAATGGATAGTTATTTAAAATAGCAGTAGCAAATATCTTATATCTTTAGGGAGGGTAATATGCCTGAAAAAATTTTAGGAGATGCGGAATTGTTACAAGGAATTAAAGATTATCACGAGCAACTAAAGGGAGAGGTATTAAAGGATGATCCATTACGAAGGGATGTTTCTTTTTTACCTTCAAATTTGGAAAAGTGTGTAAGCAGAGTGATAGTTTACAGGTTGTTAGCCCTAGAGGATACCATCAGAAGAAAAAAAGGTACCATTAGTCGCTCACCATCAGTAGACAATTTTATCGAAGAAGTTCTTGAAATGGAAGACGAGGAATAACATACTAAAATTATAACAATTAATAAGTAACGTTCTTATTTGGGGCAGAAATAATCTATATTTCTGCCTCTTCTATTTAATGCTATAATAAAATAAAAGAGTTCTTTAAATAGTTAAAAAAGTTTTCTAAGGCTAGATTTTATAGTTGTTATTTTAAACTAAAATAATTTAAGGAGGGAATATGAATAGCCATAAAAAAGTAGTTAAAGAAAGCGACCTTTTCGGTCAAGAGAACAGGAAAAGCATCAAAGAATATTATGAAAGGATTTTCGGAGAGATTAACAAGGCTTATAAGCCAAGTTTAAAAGAGGTTGTTAAAAAACCCAGCAAAGATAGATATATCAGTCTTGAATTTATGGACTATGATAGTCTGACGCATATTCAGAGTAAAATTGCAGAGGCAGAGAATTTTTTATGGGCATTGAATGATAAAATATTTATAATGAGACCCAAAGCTGTCCAAAAATTACTGAGAGAAAAACCATAGGCAGTCTCATTAGATGTTTGGGGAATCGATACGTTCGATTCTCCTTTTTCATTTTATTTAGCACTCTTGGCTGGTGATTGCTAATTTTTTATTTATAGTGTATATTATTATTTATGGCGAATGACTACTACAATTTATTAGGCGTTTCCAAGGGTGCGTCAGATGATGAGATTAAAAAAGCTTATCGTAAGCTGGCTCATAAGCATCATCCCGACAAATCCGGTGGAGACGAAAAAAAATTTAAAGAAATCAACGAAGCCTATCAGGTTTTGTCTGACAAATCTAAACGATCGCAATATGATCAGTTTGGACAAGGATCTGAAGGCTTTTCCGCCAAAGGCGGACCAACCGGAGGTTGGGACTTTTCCGGTTTCGAAGGATTTTCCTCCAAAGGAGGACCAACCGGAGGTTGGGATTTTGGTGGATCGGGTTTTGAAGATATTTTTTCCGATATTTTTGGTGGTGGGCGAAGATCGCGCGCCAAAGCTGGACGAGACATTCAAGTGGATGCAGAAATAGATTTTTCCGAAATGGTTCACGGAACAGAAAAGAGTTTTAATTTATACAAAGAAGTTATTTGTGATCATTGTCGCGGAAATGGAGGTGAACCAGGCGTTAAGGAAAAAATTTGTCCTGATTGTGGTGGGGCGGGAAAAGTGAAACAAACTTCGAGTAGTTTCTTTGGAATGATTTCGCAGGTGGTAGTTTGCAAAAAATGCCAAGGGAAAGGGAAATCATACGATCAGAATTGTCATAAATGTCGAGGCGAAGGCCGAGTTAAAGCAGATAAAAATATTAAAATAAATATTCCAGCTGGAATTTCCAACGGACAAACTATTTCTCTGAATGGAGAGGGAGAAGCTGGAGAGCCGGGTGCACCCAGCGGAGATCTTCTGGTGGTTGTCCATGTCACTCCGCACTCGAAATTCAAAAGAGAACAAAATAATATTATTAGTCAGGAAGAAATTACTTTTTCGCAAGCAGTTTTGGGGGATAAAATTGAAGTAGAAACTATTGATGGAAAAATAAAAATGAAAATTCCGTCTGGAACGCAATCAGGAGAAATTTTTCGCATTAAAGGAGAAGGAGTGCCTTTCTTGCAAAGGAAGGGGCAAGGTGATCAGATGGTGAAAATTATGGTTAAAATTCCCAAACATTTGTCTCGGGAACAAAAAGAATTAGTTGAGCGGATGCGCAGTTTGGATTAAGTGACAATTTTTGTTGACTAGAGCCGATTTTTCTGTATAATATCAATTGTCGTTTTTTTTATTTTAGGGTAGAATTAAAAAACAAAATAATACGCGCTGTTAGCTCCCCGCAAGTATACGGGACAGGTAGCCTGGTAGAATAATATAAAATAAAAATGAAAGGGTTTTTATATATTTTAAAAATTATATCCAGACAGAAAAAATTTATATCGGTTCAACTAATAATTTAGTAAGACGGATTGAAGATCATAATAACGGGAACACAAGAAGTACTAAATATTTTGTTCCATGGAAGCTGGTGTATTTTGAAGAGTATCCTACTAAAAAAGAAGCCATAATTAGAGAGAGACAATTAAAAAAGTGGAAAAATAGAATTAGAATTGAAGAATTAATAAATAAATAATAATGCGTCCATAGCTCAGCCTGGTAGAGCAGTTGCCTTTTAAGCAAACGGTCGGAGGTTCGAATCCTCCTGGACGCACAAATATCTTAGCGTTAGAGCAGTCCCGACTTTTAGTCGGGGACGGTCGGAGGTTCGAATCCTCCACAGCGCACCAAATAAATTCTTTTTACTTTTTATTGCGGAAAGAAAAAGTAAACAAAAACTTGCCAGCCGATGAGGAGGGGAACTCTCAGCCAAACTCCGTCTCAGATGAATTCAAACTTCACTTCTGATGAATGGAAAGTTTATCAACATTACCACTATAAGGACGGTCGTCCGTATAGTGGTAATTGCATGTTAGGATAAGTTTTTTTTATTTCTTTCTTACTTTTTCTTTCCGCCAGAAAAAATACCTGCATTAATTCAGGGATTTTTTGTTTGAGTTATGGTATAATATATAAACAATAATGAAAAAATCAAAAAACAAAAAAGCCTTCACCTTCATTGAACTTCTAATCGTCATCGCGATTATTGGAATTCTCAGTAGTGTGGTTTTGGTGAGTTTAAATAGTGGGAGAGCGAAAGCAAAAGATGCATCAGCTGTTTCTGCAGCCAATGCATTAATGAAGCTAGCTCACGTTGATGCGACTAATACTGGAGATTATATGGCATATATTGGATCCTGCACGGTTGATGGAGGATGGATTACTAGCGAAGTTCAATGCGATTCATGCTATGAAAATACTTCTAACCCCGTAGGAGTTAGACAAGCATGTAAAAGTATAGTCAAAGCAGCGGGGGCATATTGGAGTAATACCTGGGGTAGTCCTGCATATCCAAAATTTTCACTTTTAATCCCATTGAGTGCGGAAAGTTTAAGTCCCGTAGTTGCAGAAAAACACTATTGTGTTGGATCTAATGGGGGGTCCTCTTTAGCTACAGAAAATGAATCCGGCTGTGGATGGGTTAACAATAGTTGGAATTGTTCTGGTTGTCCTGGTGACACTAGCGCAAATGGAAACTAAAGATTTTTTTAAAATAATATATAGATGTTAAAAAAAATAAATTCTAAGGCCTTCACTCTTATTGAGCTTCTAATCGTCATCGCGATTATTGGAATTTTATCATCAGTAATTTTGGTGACTTTGAATGCTGCCAAGCAGAAGGCAAAGGATGCAGCTTTTATTGATTTTACTTCTCAAATGACTAAGGCGGTTCAAGCTGCAGTTTCAATCGGGGATTTTGATTCCGCGCCCAACGGTGTTTGGTGCTTAGGTGATTATAATCCTAACCCATGTTGGGACAATAATCCCAACTACGGTAATAATCCAATCGTTGATAATATTTTAAAGGAAACCGTTGATCCATTGCCAGAAGGACAATTTAGCCCGACAAATCAAAATCAAGGTTTACTCGTTGAAATATATGATACCAGTGTAAATGTTATTGCGTGGGCGGGAAATCAACCAAAATTTTGTCCTCCAGGAGGAACTGTATATTATATTGATGGTAATCCATGGGGATGTAAGCTGGTAATAAAAAAATGATTTTATGAAATAAAAGTGTTACAATAATTTATATATTCTTAAATATAAAATTTCGCAAAAATGAAAAAGCCTTTATTATTATTTTTATTAATTATAACTACAGGAATTTTTTTTAATTCTATTTCTTCCCCCGCCCACGCCGCCGTCTCTCTGGAAAAACCCACCTGGGAAGGATTAGTCCCATGCGGCCGAAACTCAGGGGCCGGTGGAGAAACTCAAACCTGCACTCTCTGCGATCTCATCCTGGGTATTAAGAGATTGGTTCAATATGGCCTCTATCTGGTGACTACCATCGCCTTTGTGGGTATCTTCATCTCAGGACTCATCTATATCCTCTCCTCAGGAGATGAAAGTATGATTACCCAAGCCAAAGGCTTCATGACTGCCAGCCTTATTGGTTTTACTGTGGTTATCTCCGCCTGGCTCATCATCAACGTCTCTCTCTGGATTATGTCAGCCAAACCTGACCTCGGCATACAAAAAAGCAGCTGGTATCAGTTTAGCTGTGGCGCGACCAGTTCAGCGCCAACCAATTCTGCTCCTTAGCTATTTTATTCTAACAATAAATCCCAAATTGTTCGGGATTTTTTTGTTAGGGCTTGTATGATATAATAAATATATGAGTAAAACTATAAAAATCAAAAAATTAGCTTTGCTTTTTTCGGTCTTTGTTTTGGCTGGTTGTTCATTCGGAAACGGTAATACTCCAGAAGCAGAAACCAATCTTCCTAGTAGTATTCTAAAATCTACTGACGGTGGAAAAACCTGGGAAACGAAATCCCAAAGTGAAAGTAAAATAAATTTCTCTGGTATGGACGTGATTAGCTTAGCGGTGAATGCCAATGACTCCAATAATGTTTATGTAGGTACTCAAAAAGATGGCATCATCAAAACCGATGACGGAGGAGAAACTTGGTCGGCTCTAAATTTTCAATCGGAAAAAGTTTATGGATTAGGTCTAGATCCGGTGGACGGCAGAATTATTTATGCTAGCGGAGTTTGGCAAAAAAGAGGAAAGATATTTAAGAGTTTAGACGCTGGGAAAAATTGGAAAGAAATTTATACTTTTGCTTCCGATGGTCCATTGATTATCTCGCTTACGATAGATAAGAAAAATCCTAAAAATATTTTTGCTACTACTTCAGATGGAACAATTATTGAATCAGAAGATTCAGGAGAATCCTGGAAAAACATTTATAAATCCTCAACACCGATTTTAGGTGTAACGGTGAGCGAGCAAAACAACCAGTGGCTTTATTTTAATCCCATGGATAGAGGCCTCTATAGAAGCTTCGACGGAGGGAAAGAATTTAAAGATCTTTCCCAAAAACTTTCTGAAGCAAAGATAAAAAACGATTCCGTTAGTTTTATTACCACTGATCCTCAGAACGGGAAAACAGTTTATGCCGGAGGCAAAGCGGGCATTATTAAAAGTCAGGACGGCGGAGATATTTGGACCAGTCTGGATATTTTGAATAATTCAAATGATGCTCCAGCTAAAGCCCTAATAATTAATCCCAAGAATTCCCAAGAAATTATTTATGGAGCCACTCAAGCCGTTTATCGTTCAATAGATGGTGGAGAAACTTGGTCAACTTCCCAAATTGATGCTGGTAAAAATATTAATGTCTTAAAATATGATTCTCAAAATCCCAGCACACTTTATTTGGGATTGAGTAAATAAATAAATTTTCATTATGTATCAAGAAATTATCAACAAAAAAGAACCTGAACTAAAAAAAGCGGTAGAACATTTTCGCGAAGAATTGCTTCAACTCAGAACTGGCAGAGCCTCAGCTTCCTTGGTGGAAAATATTTTAGTGGATTATTATGGAGCCAAATCGCCATTAAAACAAGTAGCTAGTATTGCTACTCCTGAACCACGCACGATTATGATTTCTCCTTGGGATCGGGATAGTTTAGTGAATATTGAAAAAGCTATTAATGATTCTCAGCTTAATTTAAATCCCAACAACGATGGACAAGTGATTAGAATCAATATTCCGGAACTAACCGAAGAAAGAAGATTGGATTTGGTGAAATTGCTCAATCAAAAAATGGAGGAAGCCAAAATAGCAGTGCGTCATCAAAGAGAAGAAGCTTGGGAAGAAATTCAAGAACTGGAGAAAGCGGGCAAAATTGGGGAAGACGATAAATTTGTTGGCAAAGAAAAGCTTCAAGCAATGATTGACGAAAATAACAAAAAAATAGAAGAGATTCGCAACAAAAAAGAAGAGGAAATTTTAACTATTTAATCATTAAAAGGCGAATGCCACCGCCACTGGCGGGGTCCCGCTGAAGCGGGAAAAATTTAGGTTTATGATTACAGCTATCATTTTTATTTTAATTTTGGGTCTTCTAATTTTTGTCCACGAGCTGGGCCATTTTTTAACTGCTCGCAGAAATGGTATTAAGGCTGATGAATTCGGGTTTGGATTTCCACCCAGAATGGTTGGTTTTATTAAAGATGAAATTACTGGGAAATATAAAATTATTTGGGGCGGAAAAGAAGTTAAATCAAAAAATACTATTTATTCTATCAATTGGATTCCATTAGGTGGTTTTGTTAAAATTAAAGGAGAAGGAGGAGAAGCCAAAAGTGAGTCTGATTCTTTTGCTGGAAAAAGTGCTCTAATTAGAATTAAGGTTTTGGTAGCGGGAGTCTTAATGAATTTTGTTTTGGCTTGGATTTTAATTTCCTTGGCTTTTATGATTGGAGCTCCAGAGGCAACGGATCCAGGAGAATTTGCTGGAAAAGACGCCAAGATTCAAATTGCCGCTACTGTTCCCGACTCTCCATCGGAAGCAGTTGGACTTTCAGTAGGAGATGAAATTTTGAAAAATCAAAATGGAATTTCTCTTCAGGATATCAAAAGCGTGCAAGATTATATCAATGAAAAAAAAGGACAAGAACTTGTTTTGAATATAAAAAGGGGAAAAGATATTTTAAATATTAAAGTTATTCCTCGGGAAAATTTTCCAGATGATCAAGGGCCGTTAGGAATTTCTTTAGTGCAAACAAAAATAGTTAAGTATCCTTGGTATCAAGCTATAATCAAAGGAATAGAGATGGTTTTCAGTTTGGTTGTCACTATGTTTAGCGCCTTAGGTTTAATTCTGAAAAGTCTTTTTGTCGGTAAAAGCGCCGGCATTGATGTGGCTGGTCCAGTGGGCATTGCTGTTCTAACCAAACAAGCGGCTACTCTAGGATTTGTTTATATTCTTCAATTTACTGCTCTTCTGAGTATTAATTTAGGCATAATAAATATTCTACCGATTCCGGCTTTGGACGGAGGAAGAATTCTATTTATTTTAATTGAAAAAATAAAAGGTAGTCCAGTGAGTCAAAAAGCGGAACAAATTTTTCATACCATCGGGTTTACTCTTCTTATTATGCTGATGGTCTTAGTAACCTTTCGGGATGTACTAAGATTTTTTAAATAGCAAGCGGAGCAACAAGTTTTGACTTTTAGGCGTTTTTTGGTATTATAGAGCGAGCAAAAATAAACAAAAATAGGGATAAAAACATTAGTAAAATGTTATTTTTATTTTATGAAAATTAAGAAATTCAATAATATCTTTAGAAGCCTTTCTAGCAAAATCTTTGGAAATTTTTCCAAAGATGTGGGTATTGATTTGGGCACGGCTAATACTTTGATTTATGTTAAAGGCAAGGGTATTGTGATCAATGAACCTTCGGTAGTGGCGGTTAATAAAAAAACCGGCCAAATTTTGGCTATTGGAAAAGAAGCTAAAAAAATGGTCGGAAAAACCCCCAGCCATATTGTGGCCATGCGCCCTCTAGTGGACGGGGTAGTGAGTGACTTTGAAATTACGGAACAGATGCTGCGTTATTTTATTAATAAAATTCATCGTGACGTTTTTTTTATTGCTCCTCGTCCGAGAGTGATTATTGGTATTCCTTCTGATGTTACTGAAGTGGAAAAAAGAGCGGTGATTGATGCTGCTATTAATGCTGGAGCCCGCGAAGCTTATTTGATTGATGAACCGATGGCAGCGGCTATTGGGGCTCGTCTGCCAGTTCAAGATGCGGCTGGAAATATGGTAGTGGATATTGGAGGAGGCACTACGGACATTGCGGTTATCTCATTGGGAGGAGTTGTGGCTTCTCGAAATTTACGCATTGCAGGAGATGAAATGAATGAAGATATTATTAAATATTGTCGAGATGAATTTAATCTTTTGATAGGAGAAAAAACATCGGAGGATGTTAAAATCGCCATCGGTAGCGCTTGTCCGCAAAAAGAAAAAATGCAAATGCCTATTCGCGGTCGAGATCTAGTTTCCGGTTTGCCAAAAGAAATGATTATTAATGATGAGCAGGTGAGATCGGCACTTTCTCGGTCTATCCGAATAATCGTGAATAATATTAAAACTACTATTGAAGAAACTCCTCCTGAACTACTGGCGGATATTATGCAAAGGGGAATTATCTTGGCTGGTGGAGGCAGTTTGATTCGTGGATTTGACCGTCTAGTGGCGGATCAAACGGAAATGCCAGTTAGAATGATGGAGGATCCGCTCACGGCAGTTGTCAGAGGGACCGGAATTGTTTTGGAGGATATCGAAGCTTTGAAAGAGGTTTTAGTGGAAAATCAACACGAAAAATCTTTGATATAATTTTCTATGAAAAAAGAATTTTTTTCTCCCAAAGTTAAAAATTTCTTATTACTTATAGGAATAATTTTTGTTTTAATTTTTTTTAGCGCTAAAGGAGCAAGCCGGCCCTTTCAAATTATAGCTCAAAAAATTGCTTATCCTTTTGAGAAAACTTTTTATATTGCTAGTCGAAGTGTTTCTGAATTTTTTCATCTAGTTGGTTCTATCGCTGAACTAAAAAAAGAAAACGAAGGACTTTTGAAAAAAAATAGTTCTTTGGAAACAGAAGTTATCAGGTTAAGTGGCGAAAAAAAAGAAAATGAAATCTTAAGAGAGCAGCTTAGGTTGGCCCCCAAAAAAGATTTTAATTTAGAAGCTAGTTTTGTGATTGGGCAAAACCCTCAAAGGCATGGCAGTTGGATATTAATTGATAAGGGTAGTTCTTCTGGTATTGAAACTGGAATGTCAGTGATTGTTTCAGATGGAATTTTGGTGGGGAGAATTGAAGAAGTATTTTCTTCCAGCGCCAGAGTGATTCTTTTGACCGATCCTTCCAGCGCTGTTAATTCTGCTGATTTAGATACGGGAGCCAAAGGAGTGGCTAAAGGTGATTATGGTATGGGAATTGTTTTGGATCTGGTTTCTCAGTCGGAAGTTATTAATGTGGGTGATACTGTGGTTACTTCAGGATTAGGAGAAGTCTTTCCCAAGGGATTGTTTATCGGACAAATTAGAGAAGTTAAATATTCTGAAGATAAACTTTTTCAGCAAGCTCTGATTAGTCCCAAAGCCAAATATGCCAAATTAGATTTAGTTTTTGTTATAAAAAAATAAAATGGCTAGAGGAGTTATACTTTTTATTATCATAGGAATCTTTTCGGTTTTTCAGCTTTCCGTTTTTCCTAATTTTTTCCCAGTAGCGGTAATTCCCGATGCGGTATTGGTAATGGTTTTGCTTTGGTCTGTTCGCTTAGATTATGAAAATGTTTGGAAGAGAGCCTTATTGGCCGGAATCCTCGTGGATCTTTTAATGTTTCATTTCTTGGGTGTAGAAGCGCTTTCTTTTTTGATAATATCTTTTTCTATAAGTTATATTACCAAAAGAATTTTAGTAGCTCATTCACTTTGGAAATTTGCTATTATTCCTTTGTTGATTTTAGGGGCAGTTATGATAAATGATTTAATCTTGACTATTTTTTCTTATGAATCTCTGGAGATTTTTCAGCAAAGTTTTCTTTCCCAAAAGATATTTTTCAACTGGCCCTTTTTACAAAGGTTTTTTTATGATTTAATTTTGGGAGCTTTGATTTATTGGCCTCTTAAAAAACTAGAAGAAAAAATGGACAATTTAAGTCAAATAAAATTTTCCAACTAAAACAATGAAAAGATTTTTTAAAAGAAAAAATGCCATCCGAGGCGATGAAATAGAAGATTCTATAATGACAGCCACTCAAGAGGAAAAGGCCATCATTGAAACTCCTTATGAAAGAAAGCGTTTAGAAATAGTTTGGTATTTAATTATATTAATATTGGTAGTTTTAGCTGGGCGAGTGGTTTACTTAGATGTTTTCAAAGGAGAATATTATGCTGGTTTATCTAAGGGTAACCGAGTGCGATCAATTATAATTAAGGCTCCGCGAGGAGAAATTAAGGACAAATTCGGAAAAGTCTTGGTGCGGAATGTTCCCAGTTTGGATATAGTTTTAATTCCGCGGGATTTTCCGGAAAATTCTGAAGAGAGAAAAGTTATGACCCAAAAAATAGCTCAGATATTAAATTTAGATCAGGGCAATGTCGAAATAATATTAGAAGTGCAAAATAAGGACTCTCTGGACCCAGTGTTGATCAAGGAAAATATTTCGCAAGAAGAAGCTCTGCTTATTTCCGAAAAAAATAATGAACTGCCAGGAATTTTATTGGATCGCACGGCCATTCGACAATATGAAAATGGAGCCATTTTTTCTGCCTTTATTGGATACGATGGAAAAATAACTCGGGAAGAATTGAATAAAAATAAAACCAATGGTTATGGTATGACTGATTATATTGGAAAAACCGGTTTGGAAAAAAGTTATGAAAAAGAATTAAGAGGAAAACATGGTGCCAAACAAGCGGAAGTAGATTCTTTGGGAAATGTTAAAAAAAATCTGGGGGTCATTAATCCGGAAGTAGGTAGCGGACTCATCTTGAATATAGATGAAGAATTGCAAAAAAAAATATATGATAGTCTCTCTGGAGCTTTGGAAGGAACTGGGACTAAAACAGCAGCAGCCGTAGCTATTAATCCTCAAACTGGAGGAGTGTTAGCGATGGTGAGTTTACCCAGCTATGATAATAATCTTTTTGCGCGAGGGATTAGTAGTGAAGAATATCAAAATATTATCAGCAACAAAAATTTACCCTTACTTAATCGAGCTACTAGTGGAGAATATCCACCGGGATCAACTATTAAACCAGCTATAGCTTCGGCGGCTTTGATGGAAAAAAATATAGACGAAAATACCACTGTGGTGGATAGTGTCGGAGCTATTTATGTTGGAAGTTATCGTTTCGGAGATTGGAAAATCCATGGAGTAACGGATGTCAGAAAAGCTATTGCTGAATCTTGTGATGTTTTTTTCTATTCTATCGGAGGAGGCTATGGAAACATCAAGGGATTGGGTATGGATAATATGAAAAAATATTTAAATATGTTTGGATTCGGAGAAACTACTGGAATAGATATTTATGGAGAATTAAAAGGATTAGTGCCTGATCCGCAATGGAAGCAGGAAAAAATTGGAGAAAAGTGGTATATTGGCGATTCCTATATCAGTGCTATTGGTCAGGGCTTTATCACCGCTACTCCATTACAGATAGCCAATTATACCGCAGCGGTGGCCAATGGAGGTACTCTTTATTCTCCCAAGATAGTGAATCGAATTGAAAAAGGCGATGGGACTATGGAGCTAGTTTCATCCGAAATAATCAGAAAAGACTTTATCAATCCAGAAGTTCTAAAAATTGTTAGGGAGGGAATGAGACAAACTATTACGGCTGGAACAGCTCAATCGCTGAATAGTCTTTCAGTTCCGGTAGCCGGTAAAACCGGAACCGCTCAGTTTGGAAATGAGAATAAAACTCACGCTTGGTTCACTTCTTTTGCTCCATTTGATAATCCTCAAATTGCCATGGTGGTTTTAATAGAAGGTGTGGGGGATAGTAATTCTAGCGCTGTTCCAGTTGCCCGGGCAGTTTATGATTGGTATTTCAGTCGGTGATAGCACCATTAATCTTAATTGCCGTTTTTGATTATTTGTTGTATTATTAGATTGAAAATAAATAATTATTTGAGATTAGCTTTATGTCTAAAAGTGACATTATTGTTGGTATTGACGTTGGATCGTCTAATATAAGAACTATCATTGCTCAAGTTTTTCCGGAGGAAGAAGTCCCTCGGGTTATTGGAGTGGGAGTGGTTCCCTCTTTTGGTTTGCGCAAAGGCATCATCGTGGATTTAGAAGAAACAACTAAGGCCATCAGTCATTCTGTTGAACAAGCGGAAAGAAGCTCTGGAATTAATGTTAGTCATGCGGCTATTAGTTTAGGCGGTAATCATATTCTATCTCAAGATTCAAAAGGAGTCGTAGCGGTTGGTAAAGCAGACGGAGAAGTAACCGAAGGGGATATTATGCGGGCTATCAATGCGGCTCAAGCCATTTCTGTTCCAGCTAACAAAGAAATTATTCACATCATTCCCAGAAATTATACTTTGGATGATCAGAGAAATATAAAAGATCCTTTAGGTATGAATGGAGTTCGATTAGAAGTGGACTCAATGATTATTGAAGGCTCAACCCCCTTTATTAAAAATTTGACTAAATGCGTGGAGCAAGCAAAAATTAATATTGATGATTTTGTGTTAGCTCCTTTGGCCGGATCAAAAGCTATTTTAACCAAAAGACAAAAAGAGCTAGGAGTAGTATTGGTGGATATTGGAGGAGGCACTACTTCTCTAACAGTCTTTGAAGAAAATGATCTTTTACATACAGCCATAATTCCTGTTGGAGGAATTAATATTACTAATGACATTGCCATCGGTCTAAGAACTTCTACCGAAGTAGCAGAAAAAGTTAAATTAGAATATGGTAATGCTCTCACTAAAGAAATTAATAAAAAAGAAGATATAAATTTAGCGGAAATTGATCCCAATGAAGAAGGTTTCGTTTCGCGATATCATGTGGCTGAAATAATTGAAGCGCGGATTGAAGAAATTTTTTCCATGGTTAATAAAGAATTAAAATCAATTGGAAAAGATAAATTATTACCTGGGGGAATTATTCTTACCGGAGGAACAGCTAAACTTCCTGGTATAGTTGATTTGGCCAAAGGAATTCTGGGACTTCCGGCTCAAACAGGTTTTCCTATTCCATTAGGTGGGTTAGTGGACAAGGTTGACGATCCATCGTTTGCTACTGGTGTCGGTTTAATTTTATGGGAAGCAGAAAAATTATTTTCCAGAAGATCTATTGGGTTTGCTTTGAAAGATAAGTTGGCAGGAAAACTAGGCGATGGTTTTAGTGGAACAGTAAATAGCGTTAAAGGTTGGTTTGAAAAATTTATGCCCTAAAAAAGGGGCTTAAGAGGCACTGTAATATAAAATAAAAACAAATAAAAAGCAATAGTTGACACGCATTTAATATGTGTGCTAGATTTAATTACTAATAAAAGGATATCCCAGAGGGAGATTCTGGAAGAAAAAACATTAAATCAAGTATTTATTTTATATAATTAATTTTGGATAAACGATTTATTGTCCACAAAATAATATGGCAGAAATCAAACCACCAGTAGAAACTTTTGCAAGAATAAAAGTGATTGGAGTCGGAGGCTCCGGAGGAAAAGCTATTAGTCGCATGATAGACTCCAAACTTAAAGGAGTAGAATTTGTGGCGATCAATACTGATTCTCAAGACTTGCATCACAATAAAGCTACAGAAAAAGTACACATTGGAAAAAATCTGACCAAGGGATTAGGAGCCGGAATGAATCCAGATGTGGGGCGTCAAGCAGCCGAAGAAAATCGTGATGAAATTCAAGAAGTTTTAAAAGGAGCTGATATGGTTTTTGTCACTTGTGGTTTGGGTGGCGGAACTGGTTCAGGAGCGGCTCCAATTGTGGCGGAAACAGCCAAGGAATTAGGAGCGCTAACCGTAGCCGTGGTGACCAAACCTTTTGCTTTTGAAGGAGCGCAAAGAAGAGCCATTGCCGATGAAGCTTTGGAAAATTTGCGTGAAAGAGTAGACGCTTTAATTACTATTCCCAATGATAAATTACTCCAAATTATTGACAAAAAAACTAGTTTAATCAATGCCTTTAAGATTGTAGATGATGTTTTAAGGCAAGGTGTCCAAGGTATTTCTGACTTAATTACTAAACCCGGAATAGTAAATGTGGATTTTGCTGATGTTAAGGCTATTATGTCAGACAGCGGTTCTGCTTTGATGGGAATTGGAATCGGTAGTGGAGAAAATCGAGCAGCTGAAGCAGCCAAAGCCGCTATCAACAGTCCTTTGTTGGAACTTTCCATTGACGGAGCTAAGGGTATTTTATTTAATGTAAGCGGTTCCAATGACTTAACGATGTTGGAAATAAATGAGGCAGCTAATATTATTACTGAATCCATTGATCCAAATGCTAAAGTAATTTTTGGAGCAGTAATTGATGAAACGGCTAGAAAAGGAGAAATACAAATAACGGTAGTCGCTACGGGCTTTGACGCTGATCGAGTAAGTGAAAGTCCGATGGAAAAAATGTCTCGCATTTCGTTAGGGGGTTCTCACAAAAACGATTCCCAAAAAGAAGATTCTTCAGGAATGACTTTTCCTTCCCAACCGGAATCCAGAATGATTATTGAGGAGAAAGTTCCTCCTAAAGTTTCTCGAGGTAATTCTTTTTCCAAAGATAAAATATTGGAAGATGAAGGTGATGAATTGGAAATCCCAGCCTTTATTCGTAGAAAAATGGGTAAATAAAAGTTTTATATATTATAAAAACCCTCCTGAAAGGAGGGTTTTTTAGTTATTCACCCCAGTAGAAGATTCGCCAATTGGCGAATCGCTACGGGGCAAGCAGGCTAGGTAAAAGTTATCCACAGGAGAAAATATTGACAGTGATAGAGGGAGTGATATAATATCATAATAATAATAATAATAATAAGTAAATAATATCACTATGAAAAATTTAGACAAGTTAACCGAAAAACAAAAAACAATTTTAGAAACGATTCGCGAAATTATTGAGCAAGAAAATGGGAATCCGACGGCCTATCGGGTGCATAAATTTTTGGAAGAAAAAGGAGTGAAAGTGGGAAGCCTCAAAGGCACCGTCCAAGTGGTGGAAGCTTTAGAAAAAAAAGATATTCTCAAGCGGGATGAAAACAAAAAAATATTTTTAGTGGAAAATGGAAACTACGCCAACTGGGATAATATTTTTTCTATGCCAATGTATGGTTTGGCTTCTTGTGGAGAGGCGCTAGCTTATGCAGAAGGTAATGTTGATGGTTACTTACAAATTTCCAGAAGCCTCTTTCGCCGAAACAATCCGGCTAAACTTTTTGCGGTCAAAGCGCTGGGAGATTCTATGGATAAAGATGATATCAACGATGGTGACTATGTGGTTTTTGAAAAAATTGAAAATGGAGAAAGCTGTGAAGGCGAAATTGTGGTGGCGGTTATTAATGGAATGGCGACTATAAAAAAATACAAAAAACTGAATCATGGAATCGTGGGACTTTTCCCCAGCTCTAATAATAAAATTCATCAGCCGATTTATTTGGACGAAACTGATGCTATTTTAATCGCTGGAATTTTTCGAAAAGTTTTACCGGTAAAGTACGTGAGTCTATAAAATACCTGTGGATAACTAAATATTTTGGCTTAAAATCCGCTACTTGACAGGACTTGGCGGATTTTATAGTTGTGGTATAATGATTATCATATACACAACATATAGTAGAAATATACCATCTGTAGTGTATAGAAACTCAATTATCAATTTTGGCCTTGGGCCGAAAAAATAACTATTATGAACTGTCCCTTTTGTAACTATACTAATACGCTAGTCATTGATTCCCGCGAAACCGGATACGGAAAAATAACCAGGCGAAGACGGGAATGTGAAAAATGCCAAGTGCGTTTTTCTACCTATGAAGAAGTGGAACTTTTACGGTTAAGTGTGGTTAAAAAAAATGGTGAAAAAGAGGATTATGATAAAAACAAGATAGAAACTGGAGTGCGCCGAGCTCTAATTAAGCGGCCAGTATCTCAAGACAAAATAGCTAATCTTCTGGGAGATATTGAATATACTATTCGGGCCTTAGAAAAACCAGAAGTGACAACCAGAGAAATAGGACGAATTGTTTTGAAAAAACTAAGTGACTTGGATGAAGTGGCGTATGTGCGGTTTGCCAGTGTTTATAAATCTTTCAGTAGTGTGGAAAGTTTCAAGAAAGAATTAGACAGCTTAGACAATCCCGGATTCGCATTTGAAATAGAACACTAGTAAGATATAAAGGTAAGAATTTTTAAATTTGAAACAATGAAAAAAAAGAAAGAAGTTCCAACA
>PFCG01000022.1 GCA_002773095.1 Candidatus Moranbacteria bacterium CG10_big_fil_rev_8_21_14_0_10_35_21 | reverse complement strand
TCAACACCGGAAAAACAAAAAAACAGCCCAGGAAGCTGTAAAAGTTAAAAAAAGTAAGTGTTCTATTTGACCCCTGCGGGCAGGCTGGCGGACGCACATGCGAATAACTTAATTGTAGTAAATAAACAGTAGCGATAAATTTATGAGAATAGGCATTGATGCGAGGACAATTTTGAATCCGGAAAAGGGCGAAGCCATTGGGGTGGGGCATTATACCTATCAACTGATTCGCCATCTTTTGAAATTGGACAAAGAGAATGAATATGTCTTGTTTTTTGACTTTCGAGTGCGAGAAAAAGACATCAAAAAATTCGCTCAACCTAATGTGAAAATCAAATTTTATCCCTTTTCAGATTACAAAAAATATTTGCCTGGAGCCTATTCGGAAATTTTGGGCACGGCGACTTTGATTAAAGAAGATTTGGATTTGCTTCATACCACTTCTCCCATGAGTCGGATTCCAGAAAGTTATCGCGGAAAAACCGTGGTTACCTTTCATGATTTAGCTGTTTATAAATTTCCTGAGGTTTTTCCAAAAATAGCACGTAGTCGAACTAAAGCCATTTTGCAATTAATGGCCAAGAAGGCTAATCAAATAATTACCGTTTCCAATTCAACCAAGAAAGATTTGGAAGAAATATTTAAATGTCCGGAAGAAAAAATCAAAGTTATTTATTCTGGATTAGATAGTCGGTTTTTTGAGGAAAATGAAACTCCTAGAGAAAGAATTTTGGAAAAATACGGTATTAAAGAAAAATATATTTTATTTTTAGGAACTATCGAACCAATAAAAAATATCACTCGACTTTTTCAAGCGTTCAAAATTTTTAAGGAAAAACAAATAAAAGAAAGGGGCCGATGTTCTCATAAGCTAGTTATGGCTGGAAAAGCTGGTTGGCTATCTAACGAAAATAAACAAATTGCCAAAGATTTAGGAATATTAAAAGACCTTGTTTTTACCGGATATGTTATTGGAGATGAAATCGTTCCTCTTTTCAAACAAGCTGATTTTTTTGTGATGCCTTCGCTGTATGAAGGTTTTGGTACGACCGTTTTGGAAGCCTTTGCAACTGGAACGCCAGCTGTTGTTTCTAACGTTTCTTCTATTCCAGAAATTGCGGGAGAGGCAGCGGAATTAGTCAATCCGTTAGACATTAAAAATATAGCTGAAGCTATGCTAAAATTTGCTGATGACGAAGGTATAAAAAACGCTTATCGTGAAAAGGGAAAGAAGCAAGCCGAAAAATTTAATTGGGAAAAATGTGCAAGAGAAACACTTGAAGTTTATAAGAGTTTGAAGTAATATTAAATAAAGGCGATGATGGAGTCATCACTCTGGAGCCGCAAGAGGAAAGCTGTAAAGCTGTAGAACTTGCCGGGTAAGCCCGTAATAGCTGTTTAAAGTCATGAAATATTAAACATAAAGCATGAAACGATAAAAAATTTGTTTCAAGTTATATGCTACATGTTTTGTGAGCATTAAGGTGGTACCACGGTTTTCGAATCGTCCTTAAACTATTTTTAAGGATTTTTTTGTTTATAAAGCGTTTTAGTAATATAATTGATTTATATGGCATTCAAACAAATAGACCCAAAAATGAAATTTCCCCAAATGGAAGAAGGGATTCTGAAATTTTGGGATGAGGAAAAAATATTTGAAAAATCAGTAGAAAAAAATTCTTCTGATAAATCTTTTGTTTTTTATGAGGGTCCTCCGACAGCTAATGGCCAGCCGGGGTTGCATCATGTTTTGGCACGGGCATTTAAGGATATCATTCCTCGCTACAAAACCATGAAAGGTTATCGAGTGGAAAGAAAGGCTGGTTGGGATACGCATGGATTACCAGTGGAATTGCAGGTAGAAAAAGAAATGGGTCTTAAGAATAAGCAAGAAATAGAGAATATCGTTCCCGGAAATCCACGTGAAAGTATTATCGAATTCAATAAAAAATGTAAAGAGTCGGTTTGGAAATATAAGGATCAATGGGAAAAATTAACTGAAAGAATGGGGTATTGGGTGGATATGAAAAATCCATATATTACCTATAAAAATAAATATATTGAATCAGTCTGGTGGGTGGTGGCTCAAATTTTCAAAACGAAAAACAAAAAAGGAGAAAGCTTAATTTATAAAGGGCATAAAGTTGTGCCATATTGCTATCGTTGTGGGACAACTCTTTCTTCACATGAAGTTGCTCAAGGATATCAAATGGTTAAAGATAATTCTATTTATGTAAAATTTAAAGCTAAGCCAAATCCGGAAAAGGGCATTGATGACAATACTTATTTTCTGGCTTGGACGACCACGCCGTGGACATTGCCAGGGAATGTGGCATTGGCGGTAAATAAAGAGATTGAGTATGTAAAAATAAAATGTCATCCCGAACTTGTTTCGGGATCTCAAGAGATGCTGAAACAAGTTCAGCATGACAGTTGTTATATTTTAGCTAAAAATAGGCTGAGTGTTGTTGAAGGAGAGTATAAAATAGCAGGTGGGTTTTTGGGAAAAAATTTGTTAAATCTTGAATACGAGCCTTTATATAATAGTGAGAACAAAGAAAACAAAAAAGTGCATTATGTAGTTTCAGGAGATTTTGTTTCCACTTCAGAAGGAACGGGCATTGTGCATATTGCTCCGGCTTTCGGAGAAGATGATGCTAATGTTGGTAGGGAAAATAATTTGCCAACACTTTTAACCGTGGATGAAACCGGAAAAATAATCTCTGGGTTTAATATTCCAGGCGAAGGTCTTCCGGTAAAAAAGAAAAACGAAAGAAATAAATATGCAGCTGACGAGTTGATTATAGAAGATTTAAAAGAAAGAGGATTATTATTAAAAGAAGAATTATACGAACATGAATATCCTTTCTGCTGGCGATGCGATACGCCTTTGATTTATTATGCCAAACCATCCTGGTTCATCCAGATGAGCGAACTTTCTTCGGATCTGGGAAAAAATAATGAAAACATAAATTGGATTCCGGAATATATCAAAGAAGGAAGATTTGGCGAATGGCTTCTCGGAGTTAAGGATTGGGCGATTTCTCGAGAAAGATATTGGGGCACGCCGCTTCCTATTTGGGAATGTGCTAAGTGCGGAGAACTGAAAGTCATTGAATCTATATCGGAAATGGAAAAAATGTCTGGACAAAAACTAGAGGATTTACATAAACCATATATTGATGATGTGAAATTTAAATGTGTTTGTGGAGAAGAAATGAAAAGAGTTCCAGAAGTTTTGGATGTTTGGTTTGATTCCGGATCTATGCCATTAGCGCAATTCAGCTATCCCAACCAAGCTTCAAAAGAAGACAAAAAAAAAATTGAAAGCGGAAATTTTTTCCCCGCAGATTATATTTCTGAAGCCATCGATCAAACACGCGGTTGGTTTTATACTTTGCACGCCATCGCAACATTACTTAATAAAGCAGGAAAAGTTCCAGCTGGCTATGCCTATAAAAATGTCATTTGTTTAAATCTCATTTTAGATAGCAAAGGTAAAAAAATGAGTAAATCTAAAGGCAACATAGTTGATCCGATGGAAGTAATGGATAAATATGGCGCAGATATGTTGCGCTGGATGCTTTTTACAATTAATCAGCCAGGGATGACGAAAAAATTTGATATCAAAGGCATGAATGAAATCATGAATCGGGTTTTCCGCATGCTTTGGAATTCATATTCTTTTTTTGTACTCTACGCGAATATTGATCAATGGGAGACAAAAGGAATATGGAAATCAGAAAATCTTTTGGATAAATGGATTATTTCTGAGTTGAATATATTAATCAAAAATGTTGACGAAAAATTAGAGAGCTATGATGTTTACGGCGCGGCCGGAATAATAGAAAAATTTGTAGATAATCTTTCTAATTGGTATATTCGACGATCACGAAAAAGATTTTGGAAATCAGAGGACGATGGCGACAAGGAAAGCGCTTATCAAACTTTGCATATGTCACTGATGGAGCTTTCAAAATTAATGGCGCCTTTTACACCTTTCATATCTGAAGAAATTTATAAAAATCTAACTGGCGAAGAATCGGTTCATTTGGTTGATTTTCCGGTAGCGGATGAAAAATTAATTGATGAAAAATTGAATGAAAATATGGGTGCCCTTCGCGAAATTATAACATTGGGATTACAAGATCGGGCAAAAAATAAAATTAAGGTTCGACAACCTTTAAAGCGTGTTATTCTTGGAAAAAAATATGAAAGTGTTTTTGATGAATTAATTAATAAACCAGAATGGAGCAATATTATCATTGAAGAATTAAATGTTAAAGGAGCTGAAATAGGATCAGAGACTGAAACAGTTGCGATAGACATCGAAATCACTCCCGAATTAAAATTGGAAGGCCAAGCGAGGGAAATTATTCGATTTATCCAAACAATGAGAAAAGAAGCGGATTATGTTGTTGACGATCATATTAGCGTGGGCTATGTTGGAGGCAAGGAGATATTTGAAAAGTTTAATGATTTGATTGCCAAGGAAGTTTTAGCCAATGAAATAAAAGAAACTTTGGAAAATTTTGATTTGGAAAAAGAATTTGATGTTGATGGAGAAAAGTTAAAGATTCAGGTAAAAAAATAAAACAGCTTAATCATAAATTAGTAGCTCGCTGTATTCTTTATAGGGCGGGCTTTTTACTACTCGAAATTTAGCGTATAATTCAAGCATGGAAGATAAATTTCAAGGGATAATTCTCAAAAAAAGAGATGTTTCTGAAGCTGATCGTATTTATTCTGTTTATACTAAGGAAATGGGTAAAATGCAGCTTTTGGGAAAGGGAGTGAGAAAACCAACCGCAAAATTGGCTGGTTTTTTGGAGCCAATAACTTATGCGGAAATTTTTTTTGCTAAAGGAAGAGGAATGGGTAAAATCACTGGTTCCCTGGTTTTGCATAATTTTTCCAATATTAAAGAGAAATGGGAAACATTAGAAAAGGTTTTTTTTGCTTTTTCACAGATGGAAGGATTAATTAAAGATCAGGAAAAAGATGAAATAGTCTTTCGTTTGCTTTTGAATTATTTAGAAACAATGGAAAAACTTCACGAAAAAGAAAAGGCCAGTATTGTAACCGTTGGTTTTTTGTTTAAATTTTTAGCTGAATCTGGTTATCAAATTGATTTATCCCAGTGTGCATTTTGTGAAAAAAAACTGACTTCAGAAAAAAACTATTTTGATGGTGAGCACGGAATAGTGGTTTGTGAGGAATGCCATAAAAAAAATATCGGGCGAAGAGCTATTATCTCTACCCAATCAATAAAAATGATTAGGCTTTTCCTGAATAATAAAATAGAAAATTTAGTAAAAATAAAAACTTCTCAAAGCGATTTGAAAAATTTAGAAGCAAGTTTGAATAATTTTCTGCTTTGGGTAGCTGGTTAATTTGATAAAAAGGGCTAAATCATATAAAATAAAGGGGTAAAATAAAACAAAAAGATGGCTTTATCGGAAATCAAAAATAAGCTTTATAAAAAAGAGGCCGATTCTAATCTGAGTCAGCATGATAAAACAGAATTTGATACTGAAGGAATAACGAAAGGAGTTTCTTCAGAAGAAAATAAACAGGAAGATCAATGGGTGGAAGAAAAAAAAGGCTTTATTGAAGAACAAAAAAAGTTTATTAAAATTGGCGCTATCATATTAAGCGTAATATTTTTTATTGTAGCTGTAGGGGGTATCGTTTATAAAATCCGGCAGTCGGCTTTTAGTGAAAAAAAAGTAATCATTTCTATTGAAGGCAAGACTGATGTAGAAAGTGGTAAATTTATAACCTACGAAATAAAATATAAAAATGATAATCGAGTAGATTTAAAAAATGCTTCTCTTAGATTAAATTATCCCGAAAGCCTTAGACCGGAGGTTGATCCTAATCTAAAAGCGCAAGGCTTAGACAATAGTATCGCGGAAATTGGTGATATTAAAGCTCATACAGAAGGAAAAATTATTTTAAATAGTCGCATTTATAGTCCAAAGGGGACCTTGCTATATCTAAAAGCTGAGCTTCTCTATACTCCTTCCAATTTCAATAGTCAATTTACATCCAGCAATCAGTTGGGAATCAACGTGACTTCCACGGCTATGAATATGGAAATAACTGGGCCACTAAATATTTCCAACGGAGATGCAGTGGATTATTTGATTACTTATAAAAATAACGGAATAGAGGAATTTGGAAATGTGAGAGTTAAATTGGATTATGCGGAAGGATTTTCTTTTTCTTCTTCTGAACCGAAAGTTTCTGAAGGAGAAAATATTTGGCATCTTGGTAATCTTTCTCCTGGCGAAGAAGGAAAAATTGTTATTAGTGGAAAATTGGAAGGGGAAAAGGATCAAATCAAAAAAACTAAAGCAGAACTTGGAACAGTTAGTCAAGGACAATTTGTTAGTTATAACGAAGAAACAACCGAAACAAAAATTATTAGATCTCCACTTTCTATTATCCAAGTAGTTAATAATAATGTAGAAGTAAGGGCTGATGCCGGTGGAGAGCTTTTTGTGGAAATTCAATATGGCAACACTGGAGAATTAGGTTTGAGCAATGTTATTATAACGGAAAAAATAGACAGCCCAATGCTAGATTATTCCAGTTTAAAACTTAACAGAAAAGGGGCCTTTAGTGAGGAAACTAAGACTATAACCTGGAAAGCTTCTGATTTTCCTATTTTAGCTAATCTTGAGGCAGGTGCTGGAGGGAAAATAAGCTTTAGCATAAAATTAAAAAACGTATTTCCGATTGTTACTGCTGATGATAAAAATTTTTCTATTCCTTTTCTAGCTAGAATTGATAGTCCAGATGTGCCCACTCCTTTGGAAATGAATAAAATTATTGCTGGTAATAAAGTGGATGTGAGGGTGAATTCCAAATTAGTTGTTGATGCTGAAGGATATTATAATGATTCGGTAATCGGAAATTCAGGACCAATACCGCCGACAGTCGGAGCGGAAACCACTTATTCAATTCATTGGAAGGTTATGAATATTTCCAATGATGTAGCGGATGCTAAAGTGGAAACAATTTTACCAACGGGGGTAGTTTACACTGGGAAAAAATATCCAGAGAATTCTAATTTGACATATGATGAGAGAAACAATAAACTAACCTGGGTGATTGGAGATATTTCATCTGGAATGGGAATTCTAACTGCCAAAAGAGAAATAGTTTTTCAAGTTAAAATCGTTCCTGCTTCTAATCAACAAAATCAACCAGTGGCTCTTACCGGAGAATCAGTTTATTCTGCTCGTGATTTATTTACTGGAGCTAATCTTTCTGCTCAAGTTGATGCTAAAGATACTCGATTGAGAGAAGATTCAGGCATTGCAGGTACGGGTTATAAAGTTATTGCCAACTAGCGAAAAATGGAAAAGAAAATTAGAAAAAAAATAAGCAGAGAGTTTAAAATAGAAACTAAAAGCGGAGTCATTAATACTCCGTTTTTTATGCCTATTGCCACCAAAGGAGCGGTAAAGAATTTAACCCCAGAAGAATTAAAAGAAATTGGGGCGCAAATTGTCTTGGGAAATACTTATCATCTCTGGCTTCGTCCGGGGGATAAATTAATCAAAAAAGCGGGCGATTTACATAAATTTATGAACTGGGATGGTCCGATTCTGACGGATTCAGGTGGTTTTCAAGTTTTTTCCTTAGGTGCACGGGCACAGCAGAGATTTAATAAGAATAAAAATGGTGTTCACCCCGTTAAATCCGCCAAAGGCGGCACTGCAAAGCAGGAATTTAACAGGGTAAAATTAAGTGAAAAAGGAGTGGAATTTTCTGATCCGTTAGACGGAAAAAAGTATTTTATGTCACCGGAAAAATCAATTGAAATTCAATTAAATTTAGGGAGCGATATCATTATGGTTTTGGATGAATGCCCCCCCTTTCCTTGTTCACGGGAATATGCCAAGAAATCGTTAGAACTGACGACAAGATGGGCCGAAAGATGTTTCAAATATTTTTATAAAGAAGTAAAAAAGATTCACCCCATTAAATCCCTGACAAGTCGGGGTGCGAAGCAATTTAACGGGGTAAAATATAAAAATGGTCGGCCGTTGTTATTTGCCATTGTTCAAGGGAGTGTTTACAAAGACTTGAGATGTGAATCAATTAAACAGCTGACGGGTTTAAATTTTTCCGCCTTAGGCGGACCAGCCTCGGGCTGGGATGGTTATGCAATTGGGGGAGTGGCAGTGGGTGAGCCGCGAGAAAAAATGAAAGAAATTTTGGATTGGGTCTTGCCGTTGCTTCCGGAAAATAAACCGAGATATCTAATGGGCTTAGGTAGGCCGGAAGAAATTGTTGAAGCGGTAAAGGCCGGGATTGATATGTTTGATTGTGTTATTCCAACACGAGAAGGAAGGCATGGGAGAATTTTCCTTTGGAAAAACAAAAAAATTTCCGGAAAGTTCTATGAAGCAATAAATATTAATAACAAAAAATTTAAAGAAGATTTTTATCCGCTAGATAAACTTTGCGACTGTTATGCTTGCAAAAATTATTCTCGTGCTTATCTGCATCATCTTTTTGCGACAAAGGAACCCTTGGCGCTTCGGCTAGCTTCTATGCATAATCTTAAATTTTACCTTGATTTAATGAGAAGTTTGCGTAATAATAGATAATCGAAACATAATCAAAATACTCAATAAAAAAATGAAAAGTATTAAACTTCTTGCGCCGGAGGGCTTGCCCGCCAAAGCATAATAAAGGTATTTGTAAAATAATGAAGAGTAGACAAAATAATTTAGAACTTCTTGCGCCGGCGGGGAGCCCAGAAAAATTAAAATACGCGTTGCATTATGGAGCGGACGCAGTTTATGCCGGTATACCGGACTTTTCTTTACGCGCCAGAATTAATAATTTTGATGAGAAAACATTAAAAGCAGGAGTGGAATATACGCATAAAAAAGGAAAAAAAATATATGTGACTTTAAATATCTATGCCCATCATAGTCATTTAGCGAAGGTGGAAAAGCATCTTAAGTTTTTGAAAAAAATAAAAGTAGACGGAATTATAGTCAGTGATCCAGGAATAATAAGGTTAATAAAAAAATATTGTCCTGAAACGGAAATTCATCTTTCTACTCAAGCCAATGCCACTAATTGGCAAGCGGTAAAATTTTGGCACGAGCAGGGTGTTAAACGAGTGGTTTTAGCTCGGGAAGTGACGCTGGAAGAAATTAGAGAAATCAAAAAAAATGTTCCTAAAATGGAATTGGAATATTTTGTGCATGGAGCTATGTGTATGAGTTATTCTGGACGCTGTATTTTGAGTAAATGGATGAATAATCGCAGTGCTAATTTAGGAGACTGTACTCAGCCCTGCCGATGGCGATATCATACAACATGTAACATAAAACATGAAACAAAAAATATAAGTGTGAAAGACGAAAGGAATCGTTTTGAAATTGATTTAGAAGAAGATCAACACGGAACTTATTTTTTCAATAGTTATGATTTAAATTTAATTGAGCATCTGAAAGACTTGGCGGAAGCTGGCGTGGAATCTTTTAAAATCGAAGGCCGAGCCAAGAGCGTTTATTATATTTCAATAGTTTGTCGGGCTTATCAACGAGTAATTAGCTCTCTGGGAAAAGGCAAAGAATTAATTGGATCAGTTAAAAAAAGCCAAAAAGATTTAACTTTGCTGGTTAATCGCGGGTATACCAAAGGTTTTCTATTAGGTAATGAGCCAGAACATAATTTTCATTCGGATAATTTCAAAAACTTGGTTCAATTTGTTGGGGAAGTGACTGGGAATGAAGGTAAATTATCTCGGGTGAAAGTACATAATGAAATATTTCAAAATGATATTTTAGAAGCCGTTTCTCCAGGGGGTGATTATAAATTGAAAATTAAAAAAATTTATAATCACAATAAACAAAAAGTCGCCGAGGCGCACGGCGGACACAAGAATGAATATTTTTTTGAGTTTGATAAAGTTTTGGAAGAAAAAAGTTTATTGAGGAGGAAAATAAATCAAAAACCCGTTTTATAGCAACTACTTGTTCCATAATTAATATTCAATCTTCCTACGTCATCACAAATAATGTTTTTTGCTCCATTTTGAATTTTTACGAAAAAAATAGGACCAACTCTCGGCTTTGTTTGACCTGGACCCGTTTCCACTGGTCCTGTAAATGTCCCCCAAAATATTGAGTAATAACTCTAGCCTGGTGGAAGACTGGGCAATTTAGTATTAGGGAGGGCAGAACATAGTGAAGCCCCAGGTGGGCATCTGCTTCATCGCAGATACAACAAGGAAAAAGATCACAGGTACAAGTTTGAGCAGATGACGGAGTGCCAGGAGTTTCCCCAAGAAATATTGGGCAGTACCAATAAGGATCCTTGGAATATTCAGTAAGTTGAGAACAGGATTGCAAAGCTTTTCCAACACTCTCCGCTGTAGCTAGGGCGGCGTTATCTCTGGCTTTTTGGCGGGCAACATTTAAAGAAACCAACACAACACTAGCTAGAATTCCAATGATAGCGATAACGATCAAAAGCTCAATCAAGGTAAAAGAGGCATAATTTTTGATTTTTGTTTTCATGGCGTTAAATCTGACTCAATTATAGGCTTAATGGCTAAAATGCGAAAGAAAGTTGTAAACAGTCTAATCTTGAGGTATGATGAAAATATCAACCATAGGCTGATCGATTTATAATCGAAAATTTATGAACAAAAACAATGAAGAATTAATGGACAAAATAATTTCGCTGGCCAAACAGCGTGGTTTTGTTTTCCCCGGATCGGAAATTTATGGTGGTTTAGCCAACGCCTGGGATTTTGGTCCTTTGGGCGTGGAGATGAAAAATAATATTAAAAAACATTGGTGGAAGACTTTTGTGCAAAAAAGAAACGATATGATTGGCTTGGACGCAGCTATCCTGATGAATCCCAAAGTTTGGGAAGCCTCAGGGCATCTGAAAGAATTCAAGGATCCATTGGTGGAATGTAAAAAATGCCACAAAAGATTTCGGGCCGATGAAATTAAAAATAAATGTCCAGAATGTTCCGGAGAACTGACTGAATCACAGATGTTTAGTGGACTACTGAAAACTTTTTTGGGTCCGACGGAAGATAAGTCAGCCGAGGTTTATCTTCGTCCGGAAACAGCCCAAGCTATTTTTGTGGATTTCCCCACATTAGCTCAAACCGGAAAAAAGAAGATACCATTCGGAGTAGCCCAAATTGGGAAATCTTTTCGCAATGAAATTACTCCTGGAAATTTTATTTTTCGTACTCGTGAATTTGAGCAGATGGAAATTGAGTATTTTTTTAATCCTAAAGAGGATTGGAAAAAATATTTTGAAATTATGCTGGAAAATTGGAAAAAGTGGATGGAAGAAGCTGGTATTGATGATAAAAAATTATTTTTTCATGAAATTCCGGATGGAGAGCGGGCGCATTATTCCAAAAGAACAGTGGACGTGGAATTTAATTTTCCTTTTGGGAGAAAAGAACTTTTTGGAATTGCCTATAGAACCGATTTTGATTTAAATGCTCATGAAAAAGCTAGTGGAAGAGATTTGAAATATTTTGATGCAGAATCGGGGAAAAAATATATTCCTCATGTGATTGAGCCAAGTTTAGGAGTGGAGAGAGCTATGTTGGCTATTTTATTATCGGCTTATACTGAAGAAGAGGTTTCCGGTGCAGAAGGTAAAAAAGAAACCAGAGTAGTTTTAAGGCTTAAAAAAGCCATTTCTCCAATAAAAATAGCTATTCTACCGCTTTCCAAAAAACCGGAACTTGAAAAAATTAGCCAGAAGATATATACTGATTTATCCAATAATTTCAGGTGTGAATATGATATCACTCAGTCGATTGGCAAAAGATATCGTCGACAAGATGAAATTGGAACACCATATTGCGTGACTATTGATTTTGAAACATTGGAAGATGAAGCGGTGACTGTGCGTGATCGCGATACTATGAAGCAAGAAAGAATAAAAATTTCCGAATTGCAAAATTATTTTTCAAAAAATTTAGGTAATTAATTACGTAATTAAATTGTATGTCCCGCAACTAATTCCAATAAAGTTTCAAGGTAGTGTGAAATTTTAATTGCGAATTCGCCTGCGGCTAAAGTTAGGTAGCAATAATTTTTTTAATAGCGAATTAGTGCGGGATGCTTCCCGAGTACTCGGGATAGCTACTCGTACCTCGCAGACAAATATGGCAAATATCCAAGAAATCTATAAACTGGCGATTGAAATGGGAATCAAAAATGATTTTCGTCCGAAAGAGCAGATCGAAAAAAATTTAAAAAGAATTAAAGAAAAATACGAAAAACTTTCCAAAAAAGAGAAAGAACTTTTTGACAAAGAAAAACTGGTCAATCCCTATATTGATTCACGCATTGCTTTTGACAATGGAATAAAAAATGTCAAAAGAGTAATGGCGGGAATAGATATCGATTCGGCCGAAATGATGATAGCTCGATATTTAAGTAATCATGGCACAAAGAAAATAGATTTAGTTATTTCTCATCATCCGATTGGCAAAGCCTTGGCTGATCTCTCGGATGTTATGCATCTTCAAGCTGAGGTTCTCTCCCAATATGGAGTGCCTATAAATATTGCTGAATCTCTAATGAAAGTAAGGATCAGTGAAGTTAGCCGAGGAGTAAATCCAATTAATCATTTTCAAGTTGTAGATTCGGCGCAATTAGTGGATATTAACTTAATGAATGTGCATACACCAGCCGATAATCTAGTGGCTAAATTTGTTGAGAAAAAAATACTAAAAGATAAACCAGAATATGTTGGAGACATAGTTAAATCGCTTTTAGAAATACCGGAATATGCCGAAGCAGCTAAACGCGGTTCTGGCCCAGTTCTCTTTACTGGATCGGAGGAAAATCGAACTGGTAAAATCGCTTTCGTGGAAATTACTGGAGGAACAGAGGGTAGTCCAAAAATGTATGAAAAAATGTCTCAAGCTGGAATTGGCACGGTAATTTCTATGCATCAAAGCGAGGAACATCGTAAAGAGGCAGAAAAGGCCCATATCAATGTGGTCGTGGCGGGACATATTTCATCCGATTCTATTGGTATGAATCTTTTTTTGGATCAACTGGAGAAAAAAGGTATAGAAATTATTCCTTGTTCTGGGCTCATTCGTGTGTGTAGAAATTAAAATTCCTTCATGAAGTACAAAAAAATTATTCTTAAAAACGGATTGCCGGTTATTTTGGTACCGATAAAAGAAACTCAGGTAGCTTCGGTAGTAGTTTTGGTGGGAACTGGATCGCGCTATGAAAATGATGATGAAGCTGGAGCTTCTCATTTTGTGGAGCATATGCTTTTTAAAGGAACCAAAAAACGCCAAACAGCTTTGAAGATTTCCGAAGAGTTGGATTCCATAGGCGGATTATTTAATGCCTTTACTTCTAAGGATCGAACTGGCTATTTTGCCAAAGTAGATGCTAAACACCTAGAAAAAGCCCTGGATGTTATTTCGGATATTTATTTAAATTCTAAAATCGATGTGAAAGAGATAGAGAAAGAAAGAGGAGCTATTTTACAAGAAATGAGTATGTATGAGGATATGCCAATGAGTATGGTGACCGATGTTTTTGAAAGATTATTATATACTAAAAATCCCTTAGGAAGAGATATTATTGGAACCAAAAAAACTATAAGCTCGTTGAATCGAAAAACCTTATTGGCCTATATGCATAAATTTTATTTAGCTGACAATACGGTTCTATGTGTGGCTGGTAAATTTAATGAAAAAAAATTAATTTCCCAGTTAAATAAATATTTTTCCAAAATAAAAAAAGGGGAAAAGTCAGAATTTAAAAAAGTTATCGAAAAACAATCTCAGTCAGAAATTAAAATTAAATTTAAAAAAACTGATCAAACACATTTTGTGCTGGGTTTACGATCCTTAGACGAGGATCACAAGGATCGCTATATATTAACCTTGATGGGAATAATTTTAGGAGGCAATATGAGCAGTCGGCTGTTTACCGAAGTGCGTGAAAAAAAAGGACTGGCTTATTACATTCGAACCGGAACGGAATATTTCAAGGGTTGTGGTTATATAGCTACTCAAGCGGGAGTTAAGCATAGCAATTTAGAATTAACCATAAAAACCGTTTTGCGAGAATGTCGAAAGATGACTAATCAAAAAGTAAGCGTAAAAGAACTGCAAAAAGCGAAAGATTATATTAGCGGTAAAAAGGTGATTGGGCTAGAATCTTCGGATGAAATGGCAATGTTTTTTGCTAATCAGGAAATCAGAAAAGTTAAAATTGAATTGCCTGAGGAAGTTTTACGCAAAATTTTAAAGGTAACCAGTGAGGATATTTTGCGGATAGCTAAATTAGTGTTCCAAAATAAGAAGTTAAATCTCGCTATTATCGGGCCACATAATAATTCTGAGCGCTTTAGAAAAATATTGAAATTTTAACAAAAAGGTATATAATTAAGCTATAAATATGGAGAATCAAAAAATCGAAATTTCTACCGGAATAGTCTTGAGAACCATCTTGATTCTTATAGGTATTTGGTTTTTATATTTGATTAAGGATATTTTAGCCTTACTTTTTATTGCGGTTCTTATAGTGGCGGTCATTGATCCGGCAGTAGATTGGATGCAAAGAAAAAGAATTCCTCGAACAGCTGGAGTTTTGATTATGTTTTTTTTAATCGCGCTGGTATTGGGACTTTCGGTAGCTTTTTTAATTCCGCCACTAGTGGACCAATTTAAAGATTTTGGAGCTAATTTTTCCAATTACTTTCAGAGAATAGAAGCCTCTTTTTATGGAGTGCTGAGTTATTTTGAATCTCAAAATATTAATATAGATATTCAGCAGTTGGCAGATAATTTCAGTGGTTTGATTGCTGGTTTTCCTAATAAAGTTTTTTCAGGAACAATCGGAGTTTTTTCTGGTTTTGTTTCTATACTAATTGTTTTTGCGCTGGCTTTTTATATGTCAGTAGTAGAAAATAGTATTCGGAAGTTTATAGTTTTGATTACGCCAGCTAAACATCATGAATATGCGGTTTCGTTAACAGAAAGAATAAAAGCAAAAATTGGAAAGTGGATGCAAGGGCAGATGTTGCTCATGCTAGTTGTATTTTTGCTGGATTTAATAGGACTTTATATTATTGGAGTTCCCTATGCTTTAGCTCTAGCTATTTTCGCTGGAATAATGGAAATTATCCCTTATGTTGGTCCAATTATTTCAGCTATTCCAGCCGTTATCTTGGGATTTATCATTTCTCCGCTGACTGGTCTTTTGGTATTGTTGCTCTTTGTGATTGTTCAGCAATTGGAAAATAATGTTATTTCTCCGCAAATAATGAAAAAAACTGTTGGTCTTAATCCTATTGTGGTAATTATCTCTATATTGGTCGGCGCTAAAATTGCCGGATTTTTAGGGGTAGTTTTTGCCATTCCGGTAGCAGCAGCGGCGAGTGTTTTTGTAGGAGATTTTTTTAACAAAAAATAAGCCTAATACTTAGGTATAAAAAATAAAAAACCCTTAAGGGTTTTTTATATTAAGAAGAAAAAAATAGTTAGTGTTAAAGTGTGAGTGGATAAGAGTATAAATTTGAAAAATAGTGATAAATAAGATAAACTGAATCTATGAATGCAGGTATATTTATACATTGTGGCAACGCCTATTGGCAATTTGAAGGATATCACATTTCGAGCTGTGGAAGTTCTAAAAATGGCTGATTCAGTAGCTTGTGAGGACACCAGAGTGGCAAAAAAGTTGATGAGTAGATATGAGATAAACACCCCCACTATCAGTTTTTTTCAGCATTCCAAAATCTCTAAATTAGAAAAAATAATTTCCGAAATTGAATCTGGGAAAAATATCGCTCTGATTACTGATGCTGGAACTCCTGGTATTTCTGATCCTGGCAATAAGTTAGTGGAAGAGGCAGTTAAAAAGGGAATTTCTGTAGTGCCTATTCCCGGTCCTTCAGCACTTTCGGCTCTGGCTAGCGTTTCAGGAATAAATATGCAAAAGTTCGTTTTTTTCAGTTTTCCTCCGCACAAGAAAGGGCGAGAAACTTTTTTTAAAGAAGTAATAGCGAATAAATATCCGGTAATTTATTATGATTCTGTTCATAGGGTAATAAAAAATCTAGAACTCTTGAAAGAACTATGAGGAACAAAAAAAATAATTGTTGGACGGGAAATTACTAAAATGTTTGAAGAAATTGTGCGTGGCTCAATTGATGAAATTTTAGAATATTTTCAAAATAACGCGGATAAAATAAAAGGAGAATTTACATTAATTGCTTATTGAAACATTTATGCTAAAAAATATACCGAATGAAAATTCCGCCCAAGGCGGATCCACCTCAGGTGGGAAATTTTATATCACTACTCCGATATATTATGCCAATGCTAAACCGCATATTGGTCACGCCTATACTACGGTTGCATGTGATGTTTTGGCAAGATTCCATAAACTTCAAGGCGAAGAAGTTTTTTTGTTGACCGGAACTGATGAACACGGACTGAAAATACAAAAAAAAGCGGAGGAAGCAGGAATAGAACCGCAAAAATTTGTAGATGAAATAGCCGTTAATTTTGAAAATATTTGGAAAAATTTGGATGTTAAGTATGACAAATTTATTCGTACTACGGATGAGAATCATAAAAAGGTAGTGCAAAAAGTTTTGCAAACTCTTTTTGATAAAGGGGCAATTTATAAAGGTGAATACGAAGGATTATATTGCGTCGATTGTGAGCAATTTAAAAATGAAAACGAGTTGGTAGATGGAAAATGTTCTGATCATAACAAGGTTCCAGAAATGACAAATGAAGAATGCTATCTTTTGAAAATGAAAGACAAGCAAATAGAATTGATTGAAAAAATAAAAAATGATGAATTCAAAATTGCTCCAGAAAGATACAAAAATGAAATCCTTTCGTTTTTGGAAGGTCAAGATTTGAAAGATATTTCTATTTCCAGAAAAAATGTGAAGTGGGGGATAGAATTACCTTTTGATAAAACGCACACGACCTATGTTTGGGTGGATGCTTTTATGAATTATTTGACTGGAGTTGGTTGGGATGGAAATGAGGAAAATATTCCGGAAAAATGGCCGGCTGATGTGCATTTGATTGGTAAAGATATTTTGCGTGTTCACGCCACTATTTGGCCGATTATGCTTCTGCAATTGGGAATCAAATTTCCGAAATTACTGTTTACACATGGACATATTCTTTCAGATGGAAAAAAGATGAGCAAAACTATCGGGAACGTAATAAAAATTGAAGAAATGATTGAAAAATTTGGAGTGGACGGAACGCGATATCTTTTACTAAGTGCCGGAACATTTGGAGAAGATGTGGATGTGACGATGGAAAGATTGACGGAAAAATATAATGCATATTTGGCAAATGGAATTGGGAACTTAGTTTCGCGAGTTATTAAATTAGGTTCAGAGGTTGAATATAAAATGAATAGTGTGTCTATAATTCCAGATTTTGCAAAATTAATTTATTCAATTGAAATGGGGCGTGCACTTGAATATATTTGGGATAAAATTCGTGAAGACAACAAATATATTGAAGACAATAAACCTTGGGAACTGGCCAAAAATAATCATGAAAAATTTGAGGAAGTAATGAAAAAATTATTAGGCGATTTAGATCTAATCTCAAAATTAATAGTTCCTTTTATGCCCGAAACTTCCGAAAAAATAAAAAAAGCCTTAGAAACCAAAGAAGCCGAGCCCCTTTTTCAAAGAATTAAATAATATGAAAATTCTAATTTGTGGAAGTATGAGGCTTTCAAGAGAAATGCTAAAAACAAAAAAAGACCTAGAAAAAATAGGTCATTTTGTGATTGTTCCGAGGCATACCGAAGAATATGCTGAACTTAATACTTCCGATCATATGCATAATGAGTCGGTGAAAAATAAAATTAATAATGATTTGATCCGGCATTATTATAATGAGATTAAAGATGGAGATGCTGTTTTGATTATCAATGAAACACTAAAGGACATCCCGAATTATATCGGAGGCAATTCATTTTTAGAAATGGCCTTTGCTCATGTACTCAATAAAAAAATATTTCTTCTCAATCCAATTCCTGAAATGTCATATAGCGATGAAATGATTGCCATGCAACCAATTATTATAGAAGGGGATCTGAAAAAAATAAAATAATTTTTTTTAGCAATATTTTTTTGTGTATACTTTCTTCCTTATATCCATATAACCTTATAAGGAAGAAAAAAAATATATTTAAGCAGATAAAACAAAAAGATGGCAAAAATTAAAGTTTATGAAATTGATGAAAAGGAAAAATACCAGTCAATTGGTTGCCTTTTGAATGTTATTGCGGAACTCAAGTCAAAAAAAGAAATAATAGATTTTTTTATGGGTATGTTAACGCCTAGTGAAGCCTTAATGATGGGCAGAAGAATTCAGGTTGCAAAAATGATTATTGATGAAGAAACAGCGGAAACGATAAGAAAAAAATTAAAGGTCAGTTTTCAAACAATAGCGAAAACTGATCATTGGCTAAAAGAAAGAGGTGATGAGTATTATTATTGGATAAGTGGACGGATAAAGAATGGATTAAAAGAAAAAGATGCCAAAAAGTATAGAGAATATACTATGCTGGATAAATATCCCGGACATAGAATTTTAAAAGATTTACTAAACTAGTTAGTTAATATAATTTCTTCCTTATAAGGTTATATGGATATAAGGAAGAAGAATATTGAAAATAGTTGCGGAAGTAATTTTTTAAGTCAAATATCTATTTATTAAAAGAAGAATGAAAAATATTTAATTAAACTAAAATAAAAAAATGAATCAAGATCAAAATATTACAGAATCAAAAGAGAAAAATTTTAATGACTGTTTTCCCTATATAGCTAAAGCAGGAGTCTCTTCCTATATTATTTTATCTATTATATCTGCCCCGTTTAGTTTAATAGTTTTGTTTAAGGGTTTGCAGAATGGCATACCTTTCAATCAAGGAATCTTAGGTGTTTTAACTTTTTTTGTAATTTGTTTTGTTTGGCCATTTATAATAATTTGGCTAGCTTCTTTTAAAATTATTTTGACCAACGAAGATTTAATTTATAAAACTTTTATATCAAGATTATTTTTCAAGAAAAAAATAATAAAATTTTCAGAAGTAAAAAAAATAAATATACACATCAGTCAGGATTTAGAAGCCGATAGAAAGTCCGCTTTTTATAGGTTGAATATTTACGGAATAAATATATTCTCTCAAGATCCATTGACTATTAATATGAAACCATTCAATCAAGAAGATTTAATCAATATTGTAAATTTAATATTTTTTAAAAATCCTTCAATACAAATAGATAAAAAAGTACAGGAGTTAAAAGATGGTAATTTTTCACCTATAATTTCAACTGGAATAAAAGAAAATTTTAAATTTTCCGTAAAAATGTCAATTGCTAAAATATTTTTTAATATTTTTAAGAAGTAACCTTGTGTACATCGACACTCACGCCCATGTGAATTTCAGCGCGTTCAAGGACGATGCTGATGACGTTATAAAAAAGTCGCTTGCCAGCGGCGCTTTTATGATTAATGTTGGTTCTCAATATTCCACTAGCAAACGTGCGGTGGAATTTGCGGAAAAATATGAAAAAGGTGTTTGGGCAGCAATCGGAATTCATCCGGTGCATTTGCAAAAAGCGAGCATGAAATATAAAGATGACGATGAATTGGAAGAAGTGGAAATAAAAACGGATGGAGAAATTTTTGACTATGAAAAATATTTAGAACTGGCCAAAAATCCGAAAGTGGTCGCCATTGGAGAAGTGGGTTTGGATTATCATCACTTTAGCGAAGGGGATAACGAAGAAGAATTAAAAAAGAAACAGAAAGAAGTTTTGATAAAATTTATAAAGTTGTCCAACGAAGTAGAAAAACCAATAATGATTCATTGCTGGGGCGTAAAGTCTCGTCAAGAACGAAACCACGCCCTAAAGGGCGTAAAAGTTAGCAAAGAACTCGACCACGCCCGAACGGATGCCTATGACGACTTGCTGGAAATTTTAAAAAACAATCCAGTGAAAAAATTGGGTGTGGTGCATAGTTTTATTGGTTCATGGAAAACGGCCCATAAATTCATTGAAATGGGATATAAAATTGGACTAAATGGCATTATCACCTTCGGAATCAGCTATGATCGGCTCATCAAAGAAATTGACCTTCAAGACATTCTTGTGGAAACAGATTGCCCATATTTGGCTCCAGTGCCAAAAAAAGGAGAGAGAAATGAACCAATTTTGGTTGAGCTGGTGGCGCAAAAAATAGCTGAAATAAAGCAAATTTCAGCAGAAAAGGTGGTAGAAGTTACCACTCAAAATGCGAAAAAACTTTTTAATTTATAATAAAATTCTAAGTATTGACTTTTTTGGAAAAGCAGGAGAAAATAGATATTGTAGTATTTTCACTATCAATGGGAAAAGATAAAAATAATTCACAAAATCCTTGGTGGCAACCAAGTCTAATTTTATTCACCAGGCTTTCCGGTTGGATAGCTGGGCCGATAATCATGGCTCTATTTATCGGAAGATGGCTGGATAAAAAATACAGCACCGAACCGTGGCTGTTTTTGCTAAGTGTCGGAATTGCCTTCATTTTTTCAACCTTTGGAATTGTTCATGATTCATTGAAGGAAATTAAAAGAATAGAAAAAGAAGAAAAAGGAAAAATAAATAAAAAATAAGTTAAAAAAATTTAAATTATGTCTCAAGGCGCTTCCGAAATTAAAGAAAATATTCAAAGCGAATCAGCTGAACAAGGAGAGGTTAGTCATGAAGCGACTTTGTTTGCTGAGTCAATCTTCCATGTGGGAAATTTTACCATAACCAATTCTCTTTTGAATAGTTGGTTAACGGTTATTATTTTAGTGGTTTTTTTTGTGGTATTAAGTAAAAAAATAAAAAAAATTCCTAAAGGCATCCAAAATATTTTTGAAATAATAATGGAGGAAGCTCTTCATTTGGCAGACAGTATAACTGGAGATAGAAAAAAATCAGAAAAATTTTTGCCAATAACCTTAGCCCTCTTCCTTTTTATTCTAGTTAATAATTGGTTAGGACTTCTTCCTGGAATTGGAACTATTGGATTTATTGAAACAGAGGGATTACACAAGGTTTTTGTCCCTATTTTTCGCGGAGGAACAGCTGATTTAAATACAACTCTAGCCCTAGCTCTTTTTGCTGTGGTAGCTTCTCATGTCATGGGTGTCTTAATTGTGGGAGCCTGGAAGCATCTAAATAAATTTATTAATTTTAACGCCTTTTTAGAAATACCTAAAAAAATCAGAAAAGATTTTGCCATTGTTTTGATTAATCCCATCAAGGCTTTTGTGGGATTAGTGGAAATAATAGGAGAAATAGCCAAGATAGCCTCTCTCTCGTTTCGTCTCTTCGGTAATATTTTCGCTGGCGAAGTTCTTCTAGCTTCTATGATGGCACTCTTTGCTTATTTTCTTCCTTTGCCGTTTATGTTTTTAGAAATTATTGTGGGCTTGATTCAAGCGCTGATTTTTGCTATGCTGACTTTGGTATTTATGACAATTGCGACGAGTGCAGAAGAGCATTAATGCTCTTTATTTATTTACTAATAATTAATTTTAATAAGCTTTGTATTTTCCTGACGACATTAAACACAAATAAATTTGTCTAATTAGGAGAGTATTAAAGTAAAAAAACTATGGATCTAACAGTGTTAGCCAAAGCGTTAGCTATTGGAATCGGATCAATTGGTCCGGCTCTAGCGATTGGAAAAATCGGAGCCAAAGCTATGGAATCAATTGGAAGAAACCCAGAAGCAGCAGGAAAAATTCTTGTGCCAATGCTTCTAGCCGCTGCTTTTGCCGAAGCGGTAGCCATCTATGCGTTGGTTATTGCGTTTTCTATTAAGTAGTGTTTTTCTCTAGCTCTGAATCTTTCAGAGCTAAGCTAAAATCATTAATTCAAAAACAATGGAAGAACTAGTTAAAATATTTCATATAGACATTAAATTAATTCTGGCACAGATGGTTAACTTTACTATTGTGCTGTTGGTGCTTTATAAATTCGCCTACAAACCAATTCTAAAAATATTAAATGATCGGACGGAAAAAATTGATAAAGGCTTAAAAGACGCGGAAAATGCAGCCAGAAAAATGGAAGAAATGACGACTAAAGAAAAAGAAATATTAGGCGAAGCTAAAAAAGAAGCGCAGAAAATAATTACAGAAGCAGAAAAAGTTGGAACGAAAAACAAGGAAGAAATTATTATTGAATCCAATAAACAAGCCGAGAAAATATTAGTTGATGCGGAAAAGAAAATTGAAAGCGAAAAAACCAAGATGTTCACCGAGGTGAAGGCCGAAGTGGCGGATTTGATTGTGGCGGCAACTGGAAAAATTATTAATGAGAAGTTAGACACCAGAAAAGATAAGGAGTTAATAGAGAAATCTATTGAATGACACCATGTGTCATCCTGAGCGAAGTCGAAGGATCTAATATTAAATAAAAATGAGACAATATTGCGTTTACATTTTATCAAGTATCTCAAAGGTTTTATATATCGGAGTTACAAATGATCTGAAAAGAAGAATTTATCAGCATAAGCATAAAGTAGTCGATGGTTTTACAAAAAAATACAATGTTGATAAGTTAGTGTATTTTGAACAAACTGAAAACGTAAGAAGTGCGTTAGAAAGAGAAAAGCAATTGAAAAAGTGGAGAAGAGAGAAAAAAGTAAATTTAATTAATAAAATTAACCCAGAGTGGAAGGATTTATACAAAACATTATAAATTAGATCCCTCGACAAGCTCGGGACGACACGTATGAAAATAACCGCTACGCAATATGCGAAAACATTATATGAGCTTACAAACGAGAAGTCTCACGAAGAGATTGACGGCATTGTTTTGAATTTCGCGAAATTTTTGGTCAATGCTCGGAAAGCAAAAATGATTCCAAAAATTGTGGAAAAATTTTCAGAGATATACAATAAAGGAAATGGAATTGTCGAAGTTGAGGCCACTACAAGTCGAAAGTTATCAGGTTCTCAAGTTATAAAGTTAGAGGAATTTATCAAAGAAAAATACCCGCCTGCATCGCTATACGAAGCATTGCGGGCAGGTAAAATCGAAAAAGTAGAAATAAATAATGTGATCAATGAAAAAATCCAAGGTGGAATAATTATCCGAGTGGGGGACGAAGTGATGGATGGAAGTGTATCGGCACAACTAAAAAATTTAAAAATTCAATTAGCTAAATAATATCGAAAACCATGAACCCCGTATAATTATTATGCATAATGATTAGCGGGTTTGAAATAAATTAATAAAGTGTAAAATTATATTATAAATATTATGGAAAAAATTAACGGGGCAAGCAAAGACTACATCATCGAACAACTAAAAAAACAAATTGAGGGTTTTGAAACCACTGCGACGACGGAAAAAGTCGGAACGGTTATTGAAGTCGGAGACGGCGTGGCCAAAATTTCTGGACTATCCGACGTGATGGCTTCAGAAATGATTGAATTCCCGGGCGGAATTTTTGGTGTAATTTTGAACCTAGAAGAAGGTCAAGTAGGCGCGATGATTTTGGGCAGTTTTGAAGGAATCAAGGAAGGCGACACCGTGAAATCTACCGGCAAAATTCTGTCTATTCCAGTTGGAGAAAATATGATTGGAAGAGTGGTCAATCCATTGGGGCAAGCGGTGGACGGAAAGGGAGAAATAAGCTCAGAAAAATTTTATCCGATTGAAAAAATTGCTCCAGGGGTTATTACTCGTCAATCAGTGAATCAGCCAGTGCAAACTGGTATTAAGGCGATTGATGCGATGATTCCAATTGGTCGCGGTCAAAGAGAATTGATTATTGGTGACCGACAAACTGGAAAAACTGCCATTGCAGTGGATGCCATAATAAATCAGAAATATGAATGGGATAAATTGAAGAAGAATGGGCAGAACCCCGTAAAATCGCCTAACGGCGATCACGGGGCAGGCATGATTTGTATTTATGTGGCTATTGGTCAGAAAGAATCTAAAATTGCACGTATTGTGGCTGAATTGGAAAAAAAGGGAGCTATGGAATATACGACTGTTGTGATTGCAGGAGCGTCTGATCCAGCTGCTTTTTCCTATATTGCGCCCTATTCAGGCTGTTCACTGGGAGAATACTTTATGGACCAAGGCAAAGACGTGCTGGTAATTTATGATGATTTATCTAAACATGCTTGGGCGTATCGGCAAGTGTCATTAATTTTGCGTCGACCACCGGGACGCGAAGCTTATCCTGGAGATATTTTCTATTTGCATTCCCGACTTTTGGAACGTTCAGCAAAGCTTAATAAAGATTTTGGTGGAGGATCGCTCACTGCTTTGCCAATCATTGAAACCCAAGCTGGAGATGTTTCAGCCTATATTCCAACCAATGTTATTTCTATTACTGACGGACAAATTTATTTGGAATCTGATTTATTCTATAAAGGCATTCGCCCGGCTATTAATGCAGGACTTTCCGTTTCTCGAGTGGGTTCCGCCGCGCAAATCAAAGCTATGAAAAAAGTGGCTGGAAAACTCCGTTTGGATTTGGCACAGTTTCGAGAATTGGAAGCCTTTGCACAATTTGGTTCTGACTTGGATGAAAATACTAGGCGTCAAATTGAAAGAGGAAAAAGAACGGTGGAAATTTTGAAGCAAGGGCAATACGAACCGATGGCAGTGGAAAATCAAGTAGTGATTCTCTATGCCCTGACCAACGGATTTGTGGATGATGTGGCCGTGGAAGAAATCCAAAAATGGGAGAATGATTTTCACAAATATCTGAAAGGAAGTGGCAAAGAAACTTTGAAATTAATCATAGAAAAGAAAGAATTGACGGAAGAAGTAGTGAAGGCATTGGAAAAGAGTATTAAAGAATTCAAAGAAGTTTATACCAATCACCAATAACCAAGAAGCAAGATACAAGCAAATTAAAATGACCAATACTCAAAACAAAAATAAATTTGATTTAGAAGAAAGAACTGCTGAATTTGCAAAAAGAGTAATAAGATTATGCAAATCATTGCCGAAAGATTCGATAAACAATAGATTAACGGGGCAAACGGCAGGTTCTGCCGGTTCAGTAGGAGCAAATTATAGAGAAGCTAATGATGCGTTAGGAAAAAAAGATTTTATACATCGGATGAAAATTTCCAGAAAAGAAGCAAAAGAAACACTGCATTGGCTGGAGTTGATTGAAGAAGATAATCCGGAATTTAAATCCAGAATACAAGAATTAAAACAAGAAGGAATGGAGTTAAAGAATATTTTGTTGGCAATTATCAAAAAAACAGAAAATAAGCAATTGAATATTTGAATTTGAAATTTGTTTGGTTATTGTATCTTGTATCTTGATTATTTTAATATTATGGCTTCAACTCGCGACATTCGTCGCCGAATCAAATCAATCAATAACACCAAAAAAATAACTCGAGCGATGGAGATGGTTTCGGCTGCCAAAATGCGCCGAGCGGTGTCTTCGGTTTTGGCTATTCGTCCTTATGCTCACAATGCTTGGTCGGTGCTGACTAATCTGTCTCGGGCTTTTGAATCTACTCATAGTGGACTGTTGGAAGTGCGAGAAGTAAAATCAGTGCTAGCGGTGGCTATTACTGCTAATCGAGGACTATGCAGTTCTTTCAATTCGCAGTTGATCAAAAGAATGAAAGACGAAATTGAAAATCCAGTGAATTTAAAAATTAATAGAGCGGGAATAAAAAAGATTGAGTCCAAAATTTCCAATGCTGAATTGCGTATAGATTTTATTACTATTGGAAAAAAAGGGGAGAATGCTTTGCGCCGGATGCAAAAACCTGCCCGCAATGCTACGCTTGCCCGAGATGCTTCGCCAGCTCAACAGACTGACGGCAGTCATAGCGACGGGCGTAGCGTTGCAGTCGGGGAAATTATTGCCTCTTTTCCGCAATTGAATTATTTGCCTGGGAGTGAAGATGTGAGACCGCTTTCTAAAATTGTGATTGAAAAATATTTAAATAAAAAGTATGACAAGGTGGTAGTTTTTTATACTGATTATGTTTCCGCCATCAAGCAGGAAACCAGAGTGAGGCAAATGTTGCCGATTTCCAAAATTGATTTGGAAAAACAAATTGCCGAAATGGATGTGCTCGCCAAGGAATATGGATTGGAAGAACCAATAGCAGAATATAAAGTGGAACCGAGTCCGGAAGAGGTTTTGAAATATATTATTCCACGTTTGATTGAAATGCAGGTTTATCATGCTATTCTGGAATCCAATGCTTCCAAAGAATCGGCTCGCATGATGGCCATGAGAAATGCAACTGATGCAGCCGGAGAAATGTCCGAAGATCTGACCTTTATTTTCAATCAGATTAGACAAGGAAAGATTACGCAAGAGATTGCAGAGATAAGTGCGGGTAGAGCAGCGTTGGAAAACTAGTTATTAATTATTAACGAGTTCACGAGTTAAAAAATAACCCGTTAACTCTTTAATGAAAATATAATAAATACTATGAACCCCGTTAGAAATATATATCTAACAATAACGGGGAAAATAAGAAAATTTAAGTAATTAAAATTTATGGAAAATAATATGAAAATTTCTAACGGGGTGAAGAATCTAGGAAAAATAGCACAAGTTATCGGTCCAGTCGTAGATGTGGAGTTCACAGGTGAATTGCCACAGATTTATCATTCACTGGAAGTATCACTTAGAAGTTCAACTTCTAAGAATGAGATATCGGGCGTCTTGACGCTTGAAGTTGCACAGCATCTGGGTGGGAATAAAGTGCGGGCGGTGGCTATGGGGCCGACAGACGGATTGAAACGCGGTTTGGAAGTGACCGACACGGGTGCGCCAATTTCAGTTCCGGTCGGCAAAGCGACGCTCGGAAGAATGTTTAATCTTTTGGGTGAACCGATTGATGGGCTCGGAGAGCTAGACACGAAAGAAACTAATATAGACACGAAAAAAACAAATGAAAAAATGCAAAGATGGCCAATTCATCGTGAAGCTCCGGCTTTTTCTGAACAATCAACGACCGTGGAAATTTTGGAAACTGGTATCAAGGTTATTGATTTGATTTGCCCATTCATTAAAGGAGGAAAAGTGGGATTGTTTGGTGGCGCGGGTGTAGGAAAAACTGTGGTTATTCAAGAATTGATTAGAAACATTGCCCAAGAACATGGAGGTTATTCTATGTTTGCGGGGGTGGGAGAAAGAACGCGCGAAGGAAATGATCTTTATCACGAAATGAAAGAATCAGGAGTTTTGGACAAAACCGCGTTGGTGTTTGGACAAATGAATGAACCACCTGGAGCTCGTCAACGAGTAGCTTTGTCAGCGCTCACTATGGCAGAATATTTTCGCGATGATGAAGGAAAAGATGTGTTGCTTTTTATTGATAATATTTTCCGTTTCACCCAAGCTGGTTCGGAAGTGTCTGCACTTTTGGGACGTATTCCATCAGCTGTGGGTTATCAACCGACTTTGGCTGAAGAAATGGGAAGACTGCAAGAAAGAATTACTTCCACCAAAAAAGGCTCTATCACATCCGTGCAAGCGGTTTATGTTCCGGCCGACGATTTGACTGATCCGGCACCGGCCACCACTTTCGGACATTTGGATTCTACGGTGGTGTTGTCTCGCGCGCTTTCAGAATTGGGAATTTATCCGGCGGTAGATCCGCTGGATTCCAGTTCCACTATTTTGGATCCGAATATTGTCGGGCAGGAACACTATGAAGTCGCGAGAAATGTGCAGAAAGTTTTGCAAAGATACAAAGATCTTCAAGATATTATCGCGATTTTGGGAATGGAAGAATTGTCAGAAGAAGACAAAGTGACAGTTTCTCGCGCTCGAAAAATTCAGAAATTTTTATCCCAACCATTTTTCGTGGCGGAACAATTCACCGGCACTCCGGGGAAATATGTGAAACTAACCGACACCATCAAAGGTTTCAATATGATACTCGATGGTCAGATGGATGGAGTGGGAGAGCAAGAGTTTTATATGCGTGGAGCGATTGAAGATGTTAAGAAATCGTAAAATCCCAATTTCAAAATCCTAAATCCTAAATAAATCCAAATCACTAAAATTAAAATATTAAAGTGTTTTGAATTTAAAAAATTTAGATTTTGAGATTATTTAGAATTTAGATATTAGTATTTAGAATTTGTTTAATTTTATGAGTTTACGAATAAAATTTAAGATAGTAACACCCGAAAAAACGGTTTGCGATCAGGAAATTGATCAAGCCACTTTGCCCGTGTCGGATGGGGAAGTGACGATTTTGCCGAACCACCGGTCATATATCGCATCACTGAAAGCTGGAGAAATAATGCTAAAAACTGGAAAAGAAGAAATCAGCATGGCAGTGTCTGGTGGGTTTATTGAATTTGATAAAAATAATTTGGTGGTTTTGGCGGACACAGCTGAACGAGCGGAAGAAATCGATGAAAAGCGAGCGGAAGAAGCCAGAAAAAAAGCGGAAGATTTAAAAAATCAAAAAATATCTGCAGATTCCGAAGATTATGCTCGAATGGCAGCAGCGATTGAAAAAGAATGGGCGAGAATCAGAGTAGCTAGAAAACATCATAGTAGGCGGAGTATGAATTTGAATAACCATTAAAAGCACATTTTTCCATTATGTGGGTAAGGGTTTCAATTCTTGAGATTTTTAATTTTTTGAAAAAAAACCTGGAATAAGGTAAAATTGGGTGTATATGGAAAAATATAATCCGAAAGAAATTGAAGCCAAATGGCAAAAGTATTGGATCGAACATCCGGAACTTTTTGCGGTGAACGATGATTCAAAAAAAGAAAAGAAATATATTTTGGATATGTTTCCTTATCCTTCAGGAGAGGGTCTCCATGTCGGGCATGTGGAATCATACACGGCCACGGATATTATGTCGCGTTATTATCGCTTGCAAGGAAAAAATGTTTTGCATCCGCAAGGTTGGGACGCTTTCGGTTTGCCGGCGGAAAATTATGCTATTAAAACCAAAATTCATCCGACTGAAACAACCAAAAAAGCCATTGCTACTTTCAAAGCTCAAATGGGCAAATTGGGATTTTCCTATGATTGGTCGCGAGAAGTGAATTCTTCAGATCCAGAATACTACAAATGGACGCAATGGTTTTTTCTGCAGTTATATAAAAATAAATTAGCTTATAAGGCCAAAGCTAAAGTGAATTGGTGCGAATCGTGCCAAACGGTTTTGGCGAACGAACAATCCGAAAATGGAGTGTGTGAAAGATGTGGCAATAAAGTGATTCAAAAAGATTTAGAGCAATGGTTTTTTAAAATCACGGATTTTATTGAGGACAAGGGAAAAACTCAAGGATTACTTTCTGGATTGGAAAAATTGGATTGGCCGGAATCTACCAAACAAACGCAAAGAAATTGGATTGGGCGTAGCGAAGGGACAACGATAAAATTTCTAATTTCTAATTCCAAATTTCTAAACAAATCCCAATTAAATAATGATAAAAACTTTATAGAGGTATTCACTACGCGTGTAGATACTATCTTTGGGTGTACGTATTGCGTTGTTGCTCCCGAACACAAAATAGTCCAACAGTTAGCGGAGCAAATTTTAAATCTGAAAGAAGTGGAAAAATATCTTGAGAAATCCAAGAAAAAATCTGACTTGATGCGGATGGAAGCTAAAGAGAAGACTGGCGTAGAAATTAAAGGCATAAAAGTTATTAATCCCTTTACCAATGAAGAAGTGTCTTTGTTTGTCGCGGATTATGTCTTGGCGCAATACGGCACTGGCGCAGTAATGGCTGTTCCAGCGCATGATGAACGCGACTGGGAATTTGCGCAGAAATATAAGTTGCCAATAAAGGAAGTAATAGAAGGAGAAAAAAAGGTAGATAAAATATTTACTGCTGACGGTGTGCTATTTGATTCTGGAAAATTTACAAAGATGATTTCTGAAAAAGCACGTGCAGAAATGACGAAATGGCTGACTGAAAATAAATTGGGTAGCCAAAAAATAAATTACAAACTGCGTGACTGGTTGGTAAGTCGTCAAAGATATTGGGGCGCGCCCATTCCGATTATTTATTGCGAAAAATGCGCCCACCTTGATCCGGCGAGGCAAGGAGAAATTCCTGTTCCGGAAGAAGATTTGCCGGTGATGTTGCCGACGGATGTTGATTTCAATCCAACTGGAGAGTCACCACTTAAAAAATCCAAAAGTTTTCATAATGTGAAATGTCCGAAGTGCGGAGGTGAGGCAAAAAGAGAATCTGACACGATGGACACATTTGTTTGCTCCTCTTGGTATTATTTCCGCTATTCCGATTCAAGAAATAAAAAGGCTTTTGCCGGCAAAGAGCAAATTAAGAAATGGCTGCCGGTAGATTTGTATGTTGGAGGAGCGGAACATACGGTTTTGCATCTGCTCTATGCGCGATTTTTTACCAAAGTTTTACACAAGCTTGGTCATATTAAATTTGATGAACCTTTTTTGAAACTACGTCACCAGGGAATAATTTTAGCTGAAGACGGAAACAAGATGGCCAAATCCAAGGGCAATGTGGTGAATCCAGATGAAGTGGTGGAAAAATTTGGTGCAGATTCCTTAAGAATGTTTGAAATGTTTATGGGGCCATTGGAGGATATGAAACCGTGGAATACAAAAGGGATTGTGGGTATCGTGAGGTTTTTGGAAAAAGTTTATAAAAACGCCGGAAAAATAACGGACAAAAATATCACCAATAAAAAGTTAGAAAGCTTATTTCACAAAACGATTAAAAAAATTACAAATGATATTGAGAGCTTACGCTTTAATACGGCCATTAGCCAAATGATGATTTTCGCTAACGAATTAGATAAACAAGAATCAATATCCAAAATACAATATGAAAAATATTTAATACTATTATCTCCTTTTGCTCCGCACATCGCTGAAGAAATTTGGAAAAAGCTAGGACACACTAAATCTATATTTTTAGAAGCCTGGCCTAAATATGATGAAAAACTGATTCAGGATGAAGAAATCGAGTTAGTTATTCAAATAAATGGCAAGGTGCGAGATAAATTAAGAGTAAGCGCAGATATCACTGAAGAAGATGCCAAAAAATTGGCAGTGGAAAGTGAGAAAATAAAATCTCAAATTTCCGGAAAGAAAATTAAGAAAATTATTTTTGTCAAAGGAAAGTTAATAAGTATTGTAATTTAATTATGCCCAGTAGTGAAAATTCAAAGAAAGTAATACATTGGTATCAAATAGTAAAAAATATTAAAATAGTTATAATAATTAATTTTTAAAAAATTCTTTTGAGCTGAAGCTCATTTGAATTTCTACTACTGGGTATGCAAGCAGTAATTTTAGCCGCTGGGAAGGGGACCAGAATGAGGCCGCTCACTTATGAAATTCCCAAGCCCATGTTAATGGTTAACGGAAAACCTATCTTGGAATACACCATTAGTTTTTTGCCGGAATCTGTTGATGAAGTAATAATCGTCATTGGTTATTTAGGCGAGCAGATAAAAGAATATTTTGGCTCCAATTTTTTAGGAAAAAAAATAACTTATGTTTTTCAAGAAAAATTGAACGGAACCGGGGGTTGTATTCAGCTTTGTCGCTCTATTTTGAAAAATAATTTTTTAGTTTTGATGGGAGATGATCTTTACCATAAAAAAGATATAGAAAAACTAGCTCAAGAAAAACTAGCAGTTTTAGCTTACAGAGTAGAAGATCCAACTCGTTTCGGAATTTTTAAAATAGATGCCAATAATCAACTAATGGAAATTATTGAAAAACCAAAATTTTCCAAAAGCAATTTAGCTAATATTGGAGCCTATGCGATTAATCAAGATTTTTTCAATTATCCGTTGGTTCCAATTAGTGAAACGGAATATGGTCTACCACAAACACTGACTAGCATGAACAAGGATTTTAAAATAAAAGTAATCCCGGCTAAAATGTGGCAACCGGTCGGTTATCCTGAAGATATTGAAAAGGCGGAAAAAAATCTGGATAAATTTTTAAATTAAGTAAATGGAAAACGAAAACCAAAATCAAGAAAAAAAATATTCTCTCTCGGAATTTAGGCGAGAGGTAGGCTTGCCTCTAGTAGTGGCTCGAAAACTTATCACTAAAGGAGAAATATCAGCTGTTAAAGCGATGGACGGAACCATTCACATTGCCGAATCGGAAGTTTTAAGAATAAAGGAGGTCTTTAAAAATCCTAGAAAAAAATATCGTTATTTCATGAAAGCTATAGGACCAGGATTAATCACGGGAGCCTCTAATGATGATCCTAGCGGTATTGGAACTTATTCTTCAGTGGGAGCTAAGTTTGGCCTTTCAATAATTTGGATGGCTGTTTGGCTTTTTCCGATCATGTTGGCCGTTCAAGAAATTTGTGCCCGTATTGGCATTGTTACTAATCATGGTCTAACTGGTGTCCTGAAAAAACATTACCGAAAAAACATAGTGGTTGGAATTATTTTTCTTTTATTGATTGCTAATATTATTAATATTGGTGCAGATTTAGGAGCCATGGCTGCTTCTTTGCGACTATTTTCAAATATTAATTTTTATGTAGCCATAGCCGGATTCGCTATTTTTATTATTATAAGTGAGATTTTTATTAGTTATCATATTTATGTAAAATTTTTAAAATGGCTGACTATCTCAATTTTTGCTTATATTATTACGGGAATAATAATTCATCCTGATTGGTGGCAGGTTTTTAGCCAGGCTCTAGTACCTAAAATTGTTTTTAACAAAGAATATATTTTTGCTATGATAGCTATTTTTGGAACCACCATTACTCCTTATATGTTTTTTTGGCAAACTTCAGAAGAAGTGGAAGAAGGAAAATTAGCCGGAATAACTTCAAAAAATAATCATCATATCCATAGCCGAATTAGAAAAATGAGAACCGATGTTTTTGTAGGAATGCTTTTGGCTCATTTAGCCATGTTTTTTATTGTTTTAACTACCGCCCAAGTTTTATTTAAAAACGGTATTTATAATATTGAATCAGCTGAGCAGGCAGCCCAAGCATTACGTCCCTTTGCTGGAGAATATGCTTACCTTCTTTTCGCTTTAGGTATAATCGGCACCGGGCTCTTAGCCATTCCTATTTTAGCTGGATCAGGGGCTTATGCGATTGCAGAAGTAGTGAAATGGAGGGAAGGGTTAGAAATGAAATTTTCTCGGGCCAAAGGATTTTATTTAGTAATTGCCTTTTCTATATTTTTTGGAATGTTATTTAATTTCCTTAATATTAATCCTATTCTGGCCTTATATTATTCAGCTTATATTAATGGAATAATTGCTTTGCCCTTACTAATAGCTATCATCATTATCGGAAACAATAAAAAAATTATGGGAGCAGAAACTAATCCAAAATGGGTTTCTTTCTTTGGTTGGTTGGCAGTAGCCTTCATGGTAACTTCCATTCTAATTTCAATTTTTTTAAAGTTTAATTAATTTTTATGTGTGGAATAATAGGTTATATTGGAAAACAAAAAGCCGTTCCAATTTTAATTGAAGGATTAAAAAGGCTTGAATACAGGGGCTATGACAGTGCCGGAGTTTCTATTATTGATGGAAAAAAAATTATTAATTTAAAGTCCGTGGGAAAAGTAGCGGAACTGGAAAATAAGTTGAGTGATAGTAAAGAAATTTTGGGAACCATTGGTATTGCTCACACACGCTGGGCCACACACGGAAAACCATCAGACCAAAATTCTCATCCGCACTGTGATTGCTCTGGAAAAATTCATTTAGTGCACAATGGCATTATTGAAAATTATTTGGAACTGAAAAGTTATCTTCTAAAAAATGGACATAAATTTAAATCGGAAACGGACAGTGAAATCATTGTCCATCTTATTGAGGAATTTAATAAAAAGTTAGATTTTAAGGAGGCAGTTTTAGAAGCGCTTAAAAAAATTCGCGGAACTTATGGATTAGCCATTATTAATCAAGACGAGCCGGAAAAAATAATTGTAGCTCGACTTGGCAGTCCATTACTTCTGGGAGTAGGAGAAAAAGAATTTGTCATTGCGTCTGATGCTTCGGCCATCATTCGCCATACTGATCAAGTAATTTATCTGGAAGATGGAGAAGTAGCGGAACTTTCGCTAGATAATTATGAAGTCAATAATATTAAAAATAAAAAAATCAGCAAAAAAATTTCCAAGCTGGATTGGTCAATGGAACAAGCACGAAAATCAGGGTTCCCTCATTTTATGATGAAAGAAATTTTTGAACAACCAGAAACTATTCAAATTGCCATCAGTGGAAGATTGGTGGTTGCTGATGGAATGGCGAAGCTCGGAGGGCTCAGAGATGTGGCGGAAAAACTACGACATTTGGAAAAAATAGTGATTGTGAGTTGCGGGACATCGTATTATTCAGGATTGGTGGGAGAATATTTTTTGGAGGAATATGCTGGTATTCCAGTGGAGGTGGAATATGCTTCTGAATTTCGTTATCGAAAACCTTTACTCAATGAAAGAACCGCCGTTCTGGCTATTTCTCAGTCAGGTGAAACAGCAGACACTTTGGCAGCTATTCGTGAAGCGAAAAATAAAGGGGCGCTGACTTTGGGAATTGTGAATACCGTTGGCTCTACTATCGCGCGAGAAACAGATGCTGGAATATATAACCATGCTGGACCGGAAATTGGGGTGGCGTCTACTAAGGCCTTTACTTCACAAGTTTCTATTTTGCTTCTTTTAACTTTATTGGTGGGAAGGCAAAGAGATATGACTTTTGTGATGGGAAAAAGAATTGCATCGGAAATGGCAAAAATTCCCAAGTTAATTGAGAAAATTATCAAAAAATCTGTAGAAATAAAAAGAATAGCTAAAAAATATATTCAATATAAAGACTTTCTCTATATGGGAAGAAAATATAATTTTCCGATTGCCTTGGAAGGCGCTTTGAAAATTAAAGAAATAGCTTATGTTCATGCTGAAGGTTATCCATCAGGAGAAATGAAGCACGGACCGATTGCGCTTATCGACAAAGATTTCCCTTCAATTTTTATTGTTCCCAAAGACAGTGTGTATGAAAAAAATATATCCGGTATGCAGGAAATTAAAGCGCGAGGCGGGAAAATTATCGCGATTGCAACTGTTGGCGACAAAGAGATCAAAAAACACGCGGATGATGTGATTTATATTCCCAAAACACTTGAAATGCTTACGCCGTTGTTAAGCGTCATTCCTTTGCAATTATTTGCCTATCACATCGCAGTTCTCAAAAAACTGGATGTCGATAAACCGCGTAATCTAGCCAAAAGTGTTACAGTTGAATAATTAGATGCGTGCCCCGTGGTCGCTCTGCGACTTTACGGGGTTGATAAGCCAAGAAACTTGGCCAAAAGTGTAACTGTAGAATAGACTAAAAAGTTTATTATAAAAATTTAAAGTGTTTGAGCGCAGGAGTAATGTTGGGTCCGAGATTGTCGGGAAGATTTTTAATATCAAGCCATTCCCATTTTCTAATGTCTGATCCAGGTTTTATTTCTCCAATTCTTTTAGCTAAATAATGAACCAAAATCACATCAATGTTGCCCTCTGGAGTTTTTTTGAGGGTGTGGAGAAAAAAAGGAGTAGAATCTAAAATTTCAATTTCAATCCCCATTTCTTCTCTCACTTCTCTTTTGGCATTTTCAATTAGATCTGTTTCAAAGTCTTCTACTTTGCCTCCGCAAAATTTCCAAAAACTGGTGTCGCCATGCTGATTAAGAAGGACATCATCTCCTTCTACGATGACTGGGCCAGATATAACAATTATTTTTTTCATATATTTATTTTTAGTTAAAAGCTAAATACTTTTTATCATATATGTGTCTTTTTGTCGATAACCTAATTTTTTGTAATAACCTCGCACGCCGATACCTGATATTACTACAATTTTATTTAATTTAAATTCTTTCCTGGCGATTTTTTCCGCTTCTAGCATCAATTTTTTCCCAAGACCAATATGTTGAGGAGAAGTTTTATCTTTTTTATTAATCGCGGTCACTTTTCCATAGGTATGTACTTCACGGATAAGAGCAGCGTTTTTTAGTGCTGGTAATAATTCATATAATTTGTCATTCCGAGTGCAATCGAGGAATCTAATTGGATTAGATCCTTCGACTCGTTTCACTCGCTCAGGATGACACGCGAAAGACGGAATTCTTAGTCGCAGTAAAGCAAATAATTTTTTCTTGTCAGGAGAGACATATTGTAAAAATATTTCTTTCCCGCCCGAAGCTTTGTAATTGATACGATTAAGTTTTATTTCACCTGCCCGACACACTTCCCGTCCAGAGCGGGATGTGGGCGGGTAACTCGCGCGGACTTCTCGGCAACGGATGCATTGGCATCGAGATTCTTTGGCGATGATTTGGCGTAAGTTGGAAATTGTTGGTCCAGCAATGATGGAGGTAGATGGTACATCACGCACCAAGCGAGAAATTCTGACGTATGGCGGAATCAAATCGTTTTTTATTTTAACTACTAGCTTTTGAAAATTTTTGTCAGTGAGCGGTATATATTTTTTTTGCTTCCAGACTTTATACAGTTTGGAATTTTTCAAAACCACAGTCGGATAAATTTTCAACATATCCGGTTGGAAGGCAGAATCAGAAAATAATTTTTGAAACATTTCATAATCCTTTTTCAAGCTGGATCCAAGAAGGCCTGGCATAATATGATAATTGATTTTAAATCCCGCGTCTTTCAAAAGGCGAGTGGCATCAATGGTTTTTTGGATATCATGACCGCGATTATTTTTTTTGAGGACCGAATTAAAAATACTTTGCACGCCTAATTCCACTCGCGTGCAACCCAAATGGCGGAAATTTAAAATTTCTTTTTCATCAATATAATCAGGTCTGGTCTCTAGTGTTAGTCCGATAATTCTGTGTTTGGCCGTTTCATTGCGCTTGCTTGCCCTGTTAAATTGCTCTTCGAGCATTTCCGCTTTAGCGGAAGATTTAACATGGTGAATTCTTCTATCATATTCATTGGCTGCTTGAAAACATTCAGTGATAAACCACTGCTGATATTTTTTAGGAAAATACGAAAAAGTTCCTCCCATCACAATCAATTCTATTTTGTCGGTCTTGTGTCCGTTAATTTCTAAAGCATAAAGCCGATTTTGGACTTGCAGATAGGGATTAAATTTGGCATCAATGGCGCGCATTACGGCTGGCTCATTAGAAAGATAACTTTTGGGCATTCCTTTTTCAGTCGGGCAATAAAGACACTTTCCTGGGCAATCTGAGGGTTTAGTGAGCACAGCCACCACAGCTACACCGGATTGGGTGCGTATTTTTCGGCTTTGCAAAATTTCCTCAAATTTTAAATGACGCTTGATTTGGCGATTTTTGATCATTTTTTCATAGTATTCTCGGATATTAGCGTTGGTATCCATTGGCAATTTGAATTTTCCCGATAATTCCTTTTTCAGTGCTAAAAAATCCTCCGCGCTTTGCGGGTTTCTTTTAATTGCTAATCTTATGAATTTGTCGTAGGATTTATGCATATGAAAAAAGAATTAGCGGAGAAAATATTATTAGAAACGGAAACGGGATATGATTTGATCGCGGATAAGTTTTCTGAAACTCGAAAAAATTTCTGGTCAGAGTTGGAATTTATTCAGGACTATGCCAAAAATGAAGACAAAGTTTTGGATTTTGGTTGTGGCAATGGACGGCTTTTGGAAATATTTTCGAACAAAACTATAAAATATTTTGGGGTGGATATTTCTGGAAAATTGATTGAAATCGCCAAAGGGAAATATCTTGGAAAAGATATTGCCTTTCAAAAACTATCCAGTTCAAGTACTCTACCCCGCACTAAAGCTACAAATAGAAAGAAAAATATAAATAGTAAGGTAGAAGCTATAGAAAAAGAATACTCCAGTGAGAAAATTAGTCAACGTTTAGTGCGGGGCGAGCCACTTTCTGAAGGATTTTTCAATACTATTTATTCTATCGCAGTTTTTCATCATTTGCCTAGTGAAGATATTAGAGAAAACACTGTCAAAGAATTGTTTCGAGTTTTGCAGCCGGACGGTAAAATCGTTATTACGGTTTGGAATTTGTGGAAAAGAAAATATTGCAAATATATTCTGAAAAATTGGTTGAGTAAAGTTAGAGGAAAATCTGATTTAGATTGGAATGATTGTTATGTTAGCTTCAAAAATAATAAAGGGCAATTATTTATGAGGTATCATCACGCTTTTACCAAAAAAGAGCTGGAGAAAACGTTTGTAGAAGCGGGGTTTCAAATGGAGAAGTGTTGGATAACCGGAAAAAACATAGTTTTTGTAGGCAAAAAAACTAAAAAGGAGGATGTTTATTTCGATTAAAGCCATATGTTAAAAAGCCCAAAAATATGGTAAAATGAAGTAAATGCCTGATCCAATTATACAAATTAATAAAGCTAGTGTTATCTATAATCAAGGTAAGGATAATGAGGTTAGATCATTGGAAGACGCTAGTTTAAATATATTTCCGGAGGAATATATTATTATTTATGGTCCTTCAGGTTGTGGAAAATCAACCTTGCTTTATACCATTTCCGGATTGCAATCAGCTACTAGCGGTGACGCCATAGTAGATGGAAAAAATATTTCAGAAATGACGAAAAAAGAGAAAGTGATTCTGCATCGATCTTCGGTGGGAATGGTTTTTCAGGCTTTTTATTTAATTGATTCTTTGACCGTTTTAGATAATGTTTGTTTGCCTATGGTCTTTGGTGGAGAAGATTTGCAGAAAAGAAAAGAAGAAGGTATGAGTCTTTTGAAACGTTTTGGTATTGCGGAACAAGCAGATAAATTTCCTAATCAGTTGTCTGGTGGTCAAAAACAGCGAGCGGCAATTGCTCGGTCGCTAATAAATAATCCTAGTATTATTTTAGCTGATGAGCCGGTGGGAAATTTGGATAGCGAATCGGCGGAAAATGTGCTTCAGATTTTAAGTGATTTGAATAAAACCGATAAGAAAACAGTCGTAATGGTAACTCACAATGCGGAACATCTGCATTTTGCCAATCGGGTTATTTATATGAAAGACGGAAAAATTGTAAGTGAAGAAGTTAATCAAGAAAAACGTCCGAAAGAAGTGCTTGAGAAAGAGGAGGCGTTGATTGAACCAGACAGTATTTCCAATGAGCTCAAGTTGTTGATGAGGACATTTAAAAATTTTTCTCCTCAACAGATGGGAGGTTTGCTTATTCCCTATAAAGCCAAACAGATTCTTAGTCATATTCTTTCAGAATTAATGGAAGAGCAGGTAGCGGCAGCAGAAAATTTTTTGAAAGAGCTAATGTTTAAAAATATTGATTTTGCTGGTTTGGAAAAAAAATTAGATGATGATTTGGAAAAAGGTGGAGCTGGATGGAACAAACAGCGAGCGCGCTCATTTAGTCGAAGAGTTAAAACAATGTTAGAAAAGGCAGAAAATATTAGCAATGGATCCAATTCAGAAGCGATTGCTGATTATCTTTTAAATGTTTGTGGAACTCATTTGGATGCGGATATAAAAGAAAAATTTCAATCATTTATCCAGCTTAGACTGGAGAATAAAATTGATGCCTCCACTTTGAATCAAAAGTTAGATGCTTCTCGTATTTTGGGAGGGATTGGAATGTATAAAAATACCTCAAAAAAAGTAGTGAAAGAGGTGGAGATTTTAATGCTTTTAAAATTTACAGGGAAAGTATGAAATTTATAGATTTATTCAGATTGTCTACTCGAATGTTTAAAGCGCGCACCTCGCGAACGCTTTTAACTGTTTTAGGAATGGGCATCGGTATTGGAGCTATTTTATTTTTGGTTTCTTTAGGCTATGGTTTACAAAAAACTTTATTGGAAAGAATTACTACCTCTGAATCCTTACTAACTTTGGATGTAGCCGAATCAAAATCAGGATTGGTTTCTTTAAGTAAAGATGTCGTAAAAAATATTGAGGAAATGGAAAATGTAGCTGAAGTTAGTCCGGCTTTTCAATTAACCGCCCAAGGACATTTAGAAAACCTTTCAGCGGATATTTCGGTTATTGGAATTAAGCCATCTTTTTTAAGATTAGGCGGAATTAAAATTGAGCAGGGAGAAGAATTAAAAGATGCAGAACCAGAGGGAGTAGTGGTGGCCAATTCAATTGCTCAAGTTTTTGGAATGAGCCTAGAGGATATGTTAGGCAAGGAAGTCTCCTTCACTTTTTTTATTCCGGAAGATAATCAATTATCAGAAAATTCTCTGACTAGTAATTTTAAAAAAATTGAATCAGATAAAAAATATAAAATAGTAGGTAACGTGGAAAGTGAAGAAAACATTATTTATCTAAATTCTTCTTCACTAGAAAATATTGAAATAAATAGATATACTCAATTAAAAGTTAAAGCCAAAGATAGCGATACTATGGGAGCCATTCGAGACACCATATTAGAAAAAGGTTTATTAGTTGCTTCTCTTTCTGATACAGTGGATCAGGCCAATCAAATTTTCAAAATTATTCAGCTTATTTTAATGCTCTTTGGTATTATTGCTCTCATAGTCAGTGCTATTGGTATGTTTAACACTATGACTATTGCTCTATTGGAAAGAACCGAAGAAATTGGAATTATGAAATCTATTGGAGCATCAGATCGGGCTATTTCTATGATGTTTGTTATGGAAGCTAGTGTGATGGGATTTTTAGGAGGATTGGGTGGAGTAGGAATTGGAATTTTAGGTGGTAGGTTATTCAATGTAACAATTAATTTTATTGCTTCTCATTTTGGAGGTGAAGCGGTTAGTTTATTTTACAGCCCGCTATGGTTTGTGGTGGTCATTATTGTTTTTGCTGGGTTTGTAGGATTTATTACTGGATTTATACCAGCCAGACGGGCCAGCAAAATTGATCCGTTAGATGCGTTAAGATATAAATAATTTTATAATATGAAAAAAATCAGAGTAGCGGTTTTAGGTGGTGGTTTTTCCAGCGAACGGGAAGTGTCAATTAAGACAGCGCAGCAAGTGGCCAAAGCACTTCCAAAAGAAAAATATCAAGCTAATGTTTTAGATGTTTCTAAAAATGGAAAATGGTTTGGGCAAATTTCTAAAGGAAAGTTTCAAGTAGCTTTTATTGCGCTTCATGGACAATTTGGAGAGGATGGAAAAATCCAAGCCATTTTGGACTTTTTGAAAATTCCTTATACTGGTTCTGGGGTTTTAGCTAGTGCTTTAGGCATGGATAAAATAAAGTGTTTGGATTTTCTAAGAGCTTACGGAATAAGTTTTCCTGATTTTATAGTGATTAAAAAAGGAGAAAAGAATCTTCCGGAAAAAATAAAAAAAGAAATTGGATTTCCTTGTGTAGTTAAGCCTAGCGAATCTGGATCGAGCATCGGAGTGTCTATTACAAAAAAACAAGGAGAACTTTCGCAAGCATTAAAGGAGGCCTTTCGAGAAGGGGAGTGGGTGATGGTGCAAAAATATATTTCCGGAAGAGAACTTACTTGCGGAGTTTTGGGAAATACTGGAAACAAAAAAATAAAAGTCTTGCCTTCGGCAGAAATTATTGTAGGTAAAAATAAATTTTTCGGGTATGAAGAAAAATATTTTTCTCAAGATACTCAAGAAATTTCTCCAGCTAAAATTTCGTCAAAATCGGAAAAAGAAATTGGAGAGTTATCCGTCAAAATTCATCAAGCGTTAGGATGTGATGGCCTAACTCGATCAGATTTTATTCTAGACAAAAAAGGCAAACTTCATTTTTTAGAAATAAATACTATTCCTGGACAAACTGAGGCCAGTCTTTGTCCAAAAGAGGCGAGAGCAGCTGGAATTAGTTTTTCGAAGTTCATTGAATTACAAGTAAAGTTAGCCTTGGGGAAAAAACGAAAAAATAGTTAAGATTATACCTACTACGCCCCGTGATAAATTTTGGTAAAAAAGGTTATTTTAGGGGTGTGGATAACTTTTGTAAGAAAATCTAAAATAGTCCATATTTTGCCTTATTTAAGCCTTAATGGCTTATTTTTTGTTATATAGTGAATATATTCACTATATCAAATATATTTAAAATAGGATATAATAAAGCTATTAATAAAACATGAAACATATAGCATATAACACGAAAAAAATATTGAAAATAAAATAAATACAAAAAGTAAAAGTAGATGACATATATCCGTATCAAAGACGTCGAAACCCCGTTAGAAATTCACCAGTGGTGGTATGTTTATGTTTTAAGAAGTGAGAAGGATAAATGTTGGTATACGGGCTATACGCAAAATTTAAAAAAAAGACTTTCACAACATAATCAGGGAAAAAGTCTTTCTACCAAAAATAGAGGGCCATTTCAAATAATTTATAGCGAAGCAGGTTTAAACATAGATGACGCAAAAGCAAGAGAAAAGTATCTTAAATCTGGAATGGGGAAGCGCTACATAAAAAATAGGCTAAAAAATTATCTAATTAATCCTGGAATTTCTAACGGGGAAAAAAATGATGGAATACATAAGAGTTAAAGATGTAGAGAAGCTTATAGACCGTGACAGAAATACCATCCTACGCTGGGAACGCGCTGGGCTTATTCCACATCCTCAAAAAGACTCCAGAGGATGGCGTTTTTATAACGAAAAAGATATTGAAATAATCAAGAAATTTATGAAGGAGATGAGAAGTAATCTGCCGGCTTTCCGGTGCAAAAATTAAAGTATATGTTTTTCTCAATAAAAAAGAAAAACTTAATAGTCACTCATAGAAACCTAGATGGAATATCTCGGAGGACAGTTTCCTTTGCTTCTGGAAGAAAAAAACGAGGAGTGAATATTTCGGTTAAGCAGATTGTTGGTTTGTTTAAAACTATTTTTGTGGGATTAATGAGAATAATAAAAATAGTTTTACGAATAATATCGGGTATGGTTATTTATCTTATCCAAAAGGTAAAAATAAATAAAAAAGCTAAAATAAATAAATTACAGTTTTTACCTAACAGAAGAATAGACAAAATAAACTTTTTATCAAGACACAGAAAAAGAGAAGCTAAAACTAACTTTCAAATTAAAAATATATTTAATTGGCAAAATGTTTTTGGTAAAATTAGGAAAATATTTAGAAACACTTGGGCGAGAAGATTTGTATATTTAACAGTCATTGTGGTTACTCTGGCCTCTACTTATATTCAAAATTCACAATATTCTTCGGGAGCGACATTTACTTTTGTGCAAACCCAATGGGATGGAACTCTAGCGGGAGCCGGTGCGACACATGGAAGCGATCAAACTGGATTTACTGATTATGTGTCCAAGGATTCCGGAGTATCTCTAACTGGAGGATCGGATCCATATAATAGTGTCACACTGGGAATTTCGACTGGTTCTATTGTGCAAACTGACAGTAGCACGGATGACAATACTAGTTTTAATTCAGCGAGTGCTAGTTATTCTTCTACCCATGTAGATAACACTGGAGACAGTGCTTCTATCCAATTAAGTTCTTCTAGTTCCGTAAGTAGTGCAGTGGATGCTACCGGTACCGATGTATATGATGCCCAAATTGGATCTGATGGTTATTCGCGCATTTTATATACTGATAACACTGTAAAATATTTTGTGCAATGTTTAAATGGATCTTGTTCTTCAAAAGTTACTACTAATTTGGCAAGTTCTGGATTCAACTTTGGTAGTGGCGTTTTTGTTCTTAACAGTAACGATTTTGCGCAAATATTTTATAGAGATAGCAGTGATAACAAATTAAAATTTGCACAGTGTGCTAATGCCGCTTGTAGTTCTATTAATCCCTCCTCTCCCGTAACAATTTTGAATAGTGGGGGTAGTGCTATAGATATGACTGTAGATTCTAGTTCTAATCCGGTAATGATTTATTCAGTTAGCGCAGTATTAAGTCTTGCTCAATGCACGACAACTAATTGTTCTTCCTTCGTAACAAATCCAGTGGCTAGTGATGGGGTTGGTTATGGAAAAGTTGATTCAGATTTAGATTTAGGAACAGACGACGTACCTAGAATAGCTTATATGTCGGGCGCTGCTACAGATTTTACTGCTAATTTTATCCAATGTGGAGACGCTGCTTGTTCGGCGGGCAACAGCTCAAATATTATTGGTTATTCAGACTATGATATTGCAAATGGTGGAAAACAACCCATAGCTTTGCAAGTTGATTCTGGCGGAATTGCGGATGTTGTTTTTAGAAATACTACAGACGACAAGGCTACTTTTTTGAGGTGCGGAAATGGAGCCTGTTCTAGTGGTAATTCTACGGTAGCTTTTACAACGCAAGAATGGCGTGGTGATGTGGATATTGATATCGGACCAAATGGATTTCCTGTAATTGCGTATTCCTATTATGTTAGTGGTGCTCCAGATTTGAAAATAGTTAGTTGCGATAATGCAACTTGTTCAAGTTATTCAGGGCCGACGACAGTTAAACTGGATATCCCATGGACTGGAAGTGGTATGCGATTAAGGGTTGGAAAAGATAATTATCCCAGAATAGCCTATGTATATGACGAGACCAATAAAGATGTGTATCTTTATAACCCAGTATTTTCTACCCCCGGAACTTATACTTCTGATATTATGGATATCGGAAAAAATACATATACTTGGGATTTAATTTCTTGGACACATACATTAGGAAAAACAATTACTATTCAAGCACGAACTTGTGATGATGCGGCTTGTTCTGGAGAAACTGTTTCCAAGGCATGGGATTCAGTTTGTTCAGATATTACTAATGGAGCTGACCTTTCTACTGGAAGTTGTACGACCGATGGAGATCGCTATGCTCAATATAGGGCTACGCTTTCAACGGATGATACTAGTGTCACTCCTTCATTGGATGATGTGACAATTAACTCTTCTTATTATCCGACCACACAAGTCTTAACTTCATCTCCCTATAACACCACAGACGCTGCTAATATTATGGGAGGATTGAGTTGGAATGAGGACTCAACTCTTCCAGCTGGAACTAGTGCCACTATATCCTTAAGGACTGGTTCCGATGGTGCTGCTTGGGGAGGTTGGAGTGATTTTACTAAGGATACTTCTAATTGTTCTAAAGTTTCAACTACAGTTACTTGTACTAGCGATGCTATGCCGGCTGGCATGAAAGATCAGAGTGGAGATAATTGGTTTCAATATAAAATAACTTTAACTTCCAATGGAACTAATGCCCCAACGATTGCTGATGTCACAACTATTTATGTGGTGAATGCTGCGCCGGAAGTGCAGACCGTTTCCGCTTCTCAAGGATCGGATGGTTTGGTGACTGTCACTTATGATATGCGAGATTCCGATACGACTTCAGATGTGGCGGCGGTTACTTTGCAATATTGTACAGCTGATTGTGGAGGTAGCCCCACTTGGGCCGACGCGGTGACAGTTTCTGGGGATGTCGGAGCGGGGATTGCGATTACTAATGCCTATATTCCTGGAACTTTGAGATCTATAACTTGGACTCCTAAAACTGATTATGACGCACAACATAACGGAGCTTTGAAAGTGAGGATAAAAGCCAATGATGCTGAAGGAGCTAATAATTTGGGTTATGGAACTTCTTCCAGTTTTGCTTTAGACACAGCTAATCCAACCGGAGTTTCTATAACAGCTATTGATCATACAACTAATTTATTAACCTTAGCTACTCCATCTGATGATTCTAGTTACACCATGTCGGTTTCCAATACTCTTAGTTTTTCTACTTTCGTATCTTTTAGTTCTCCATATACTTATAGTTCAATGACTTCTGATCCGGCGACAGTTTATTTACGAATTAAAGATGCTTATGGAAACACTGCTGATTCTTCAGCGACTATTACTCCAGCTAAGCCAGCTAATCCGGTGTATTATGATACTTCCGATTCTGGTAATAGTATTTATCGTGAATTTATTGCTTGGAATACTATTTCTGGTTCAGAAGTCGGAGCTGGATTTACTAGCTATAACCTCTGGCGCTCTGCCGGATCATCGCTAACTCTTAATGAGGAACTAACTAACTCTGACACAACAGCCATCACAGTCACAAATGGTTCACTTTTGCCAACTTCCGGAACAATTATTATCGGCGATGAACAAATAACTTATACTTCAAAGTCAACTAATGATCTGGGAGGAACTATAACCAGAGGAGTAAATAATACTGTGGCGGCTTCCCATTCTACTGGTGATGCCATTTGGTTGAAGGCGCAAACCTCAACCGATCGAACAGTTAATTATGTTATTGATAGTGGGCTTACGGCTGCTACTCATTATTATTACAAAATAAATGTTCAAGACTCCGCAGGCAATCTTTCAGCTTATTCTGATACTGTGGATGATATTCCCGATGGAGCTGGGTCTAGTGATTCTACCGCGCCAACTATTTCGAGTGTAGCGATATCTGGTATCGGTACCACCTCGGCCACGGTAACGTGGACGACCAATGAATTGTCCAGTTCTAGTGTGGGTTATTCTACCGATGCGACATATTTACCCACAACCGGAAATGCTTCTATGGTAACTAGTCACTCCGTTATTGTCACTGGAATACTACCCAATACGATCTATAATATTCAAGTAAAATCACAGGATGCGAGCGGTAATGAAGCAACTAATGACAAAGATAGTCCAGGATCTTCTCCAATTGCCAATTATACGTTTACTACTCTGGATGGTCCGGCTATTTCCAATGTAACCGCTCCTCAAGTTAGTAATAATCAAGTAACTATCAGTTGGCTAACCACGGTAGATTCCGATACTCAAGTAATTTATTCTGATACTTTGTCTAGTGGAGCATTGGTTGGTGCTGAAACAATACCGGCAGTATCGGGAGGTTTAGTGGGAGGCAGTTATCCATATGTGCATACTCAAATAGTTAACAGTTTTGAAGGCAGTCCATTGGTGAGTGGAACTACCTATTATTTCTATGTCCAATCAACGGATGCTTCGTCTAATGTGGCTACAGATAATAATGCTGGAAACTTTTATTCCTTTGTAACGACTTCGGATGTGGTGGCTCCAGTTATTTCCAATCCTAATGTCGCTATTATTAACAACACTTCCGCGGCTATTAATTGGACCACCGATGAAAATGCTAACAGCAAAGTATCCTACGGAACTGTTTCTGGAGTTTTGGGTAGCACAGGAACAGTGGCCACTTATGACAAAAGTCATTATGTTATTCTCACTGGTCTCACCGCCAACACTAAATATTATTACACCGTTACTTCCGTTGATATCAATACTAACTCAACTATTTCTGTAGAATATAATTTTACTACATTGAGAGTTCCAGGAGAACAACATGATGCGTTGAGTGCCATTACGAATATTGCCGATCCACCTTCAGTGATTACTGATACTAAGGCCGTGGTTACTTTTAATACGGATCAAAACGCCAAGTGTACCATTGAATATGGTACTGCTTCTGGATCTTATACCGAAGTTCCAATTGCGGAAACTTTATATAATTCTAATCATTCCATCCACGTTACTGGGTTGATATTTTCCACTACTTATTATTATCGCATTACTTGTGTGGATAATTTGGATAATACGGTTATGTCTTCGGAATATTCATTTATTACTTCAGCTGAACTTTTAACTAGTAGCGGATGGGGAGATACAGCTGATGCAACCGCTCCATCTATCAGTGGAATTAATATTGGGACAATTACCGGAGAATCAGTCACAGCAACATGGACAACCGACGAAGAGGCTAATAGTTTAGTAGCCTATGGGTTAGTAGATGGAACTTACGATAATATCGCTGGAAATTATGAAGTTAATTCAGATTCAGCTAATTATGTAACTGATCATTCAGTAATCATTAATGGTTTAATCCCGGCTTCCAAATATTATTACACAATTATTTCAACGGACGCCGCCGGCAACATCGCCGAATCTGCTCAAGGCAACTTCACCACCAGCGAACCGTCCACTTTATCTTCCATTAAAGTAGTTTCTACTTCACTGAATCAAGCTGTCATTACCTGGAGTACTTCTAAAGATACCACTTCCACTGTGGAATACGGATTAACAACTTCTTATGGAGAAACTAAAGAATCCACCACTCTCACTAAAGTTCACGAAGTGACTTTAACCAGTTTAATTTCTTCTCAAATTTATCATTTCCGAGTCAAAGGTAAGGATGCAACTAATAATTTGTATTCTTCCGGAGATTATACTTTCGAGCCCAAATCACCTCCAGCTATTTCGGGAACTGAGATTACGGATGTGACTGAAAACTCAGTGGTAGTTAAATTTACTACCAACGTGCCGACTGACGCTCTCATTTCCTACACTGATTTATCTGAAGGTAAAGGTTCTGGTTTTCAAGGAGTCCCAACATTAACTTCTACTCATGAAGTAGAATTGAAAAACCTAATAGCTGGCACCACTTTCTCTACTAAGATTAAAGCCCGAGATGAAGAGGGGAATGAAACTGAACAAGATGGTCCCAACTTTACTACCGGAAAAGATGAAAATGCTCCTAAGATAGATCAGATTAGAACTGACTCGGCTTTAGCTCAAGGCGATAGAGTACAAACTATTATTTCTTGGACCACTGATGAACCGGCTACGACAGCTTTAATCTACAAAGAAGGTAAATCCGGACAAGAAAAAGAAGTTAAAATCAGTGAAGACTTTGCTCCGAGCCATATTGCGGTAGTGACTATTTTCAAACCTGGCACTGTTTATTATTTCAAAGCTAAATCTATTGATAAATCCGGTAACGAAGGCACTTCTACCGAGTATGCTTTGTTAACTCCGAGAAGAAAAGAAAATGTAGTGCAAATGATAATCAATAATTTCCAAGATATATTTGGGTGGGTAAGGAGGTAGACGAATTATGAATTAAGGTTTGAGTTTAATAAAAGTTTATGACATATATCCGAGTTAAAGATGTAGAGAATCTCATAGATAGAGATCGAAACACTATCCTACGCTGGGAACGCGCTGGGCTTATTTTACATCCTCAAAAAGACTCCAGAGGATGGCGTTTTTATACTGAAAAAGATATAGAAATAATTAAGAAGTTTTTGAAGGAGATGAAGAAAAAGTTAAAGGGAATAAATAATTCTAACCAAATAGTGACAAAAAATTAAAAAAATGTATACTGACTAAATATGAAAATAATCAGAGGGCGAGAAATTGCCGATAAAATTCTCAAAGAGCTCAAAGAAAAAATAAGCCAGCAAAATCTGGAACTAGGTCTGGCTGTAGTTTTGGTCGGCCAAAATGAAGCCTCGGAACTTTATGTCCGACTTAAGAAAAAAGCGGCAGAAGAAGCTGGAATAAAATTTAAACTTTATAATTTTACGGAGAAAAATTCTGAGCCAGAAATTATCGAATTAATAAAGAACTTAAATACTGATAAAAATATAACTGGCATTATCGTTCAGCTGCCCTTGCCAGAAAAATTTAATACCCAAAAAATTATCAGTAGCATTGCTCCGGAAAAAGATGCTGATGGGTTTTCTGTAGAAAGTCAATCTTTGCCGGTTTTTCCTAGTGCTATTATGCGCCTAGCTGAAAGTAGCGAACAGGAAGTGTCGGGAAAATTTGGAATAGTGGTAGCTAATTCAAAAGAATTTGGAGAAACGATGGTTGGAATGTTAGAACAGAAAAAAAATAAAAGTAAATATATTTTAGTGAAAGATTTGGAAAATAGTTTAGATTTAATAAAAAAAGCGGATATTATTATAACCGCAGTGGGAAAACCAAAATTAATTTCCGGAAATATGCTAAAAGAAGGAGTAATCGTGATTGACGGCGGTATCAGCAAAATTAACGGCAAAGTGGTGGGGGATGTGGATTTTGAATCAGTCAAAAATATTATTAGTGCTATTTCTCCGGTTCCTGGTGGAGTAGGACCAGTGACGATTGCCTGTCTTTTGGAAAATGTATATCGGTTGACTAAAAAATAAAATATAATTGTTTTATTTCCTCCTCCAAAATTTTATTTTATTAAAAAATAAAACTCTCAAGCCCAATAATTCAAATCCAACAAACAGTAACCATGAGCCAGGCGAAAAAGGCGTGATAAGAGCTATAAAACCAATAAAAATCATAAATATAGCCACTATTTTTTTTATTTTGGGATTTTCTTCGAGATATTTTTTTATAATCGCTATCATTTGTATAAATTTTGTAATTTAAGCATTAATTTTTTTAAGATACCTTGAAATATGTTGCAAAAAATAATAGTTTCCGTTGTGTAGTTTAGTTTGTTTCTAGAGAAAAATATATTTTTTGTGCCGCGAGAGAGAGTCGCCACAGTCATTCGACGTGATCCGCCTTTGGCGGAAACTCTATTTTTTGTGCCACTGGTCGGACTCGAACCGACATGGAGTTGCCCCCACAGCATTTTGAGTGCTGCGTGTATACCAATTTCACCACAGTGGCCTTTTTTGAATATACCGTAAACCATAGTATAATATACTTAATTATGGCGAAAATTATTTCTTTAGTCAACCAAAAGGGAGGAGTGGGAAAAACCACCTCCGCCATTAATCTGGCAACCTATCTGGCGGAAGCCGGAAAGTTTGTGTTGCTAGTTGATTTGGATCCGCAAGGCAATGCCTCTTCTGGTATCGGTGTTGACACTAGGAATCTTGAAAAAAGTCTTTATCATTCTATGGTGTTGGGAGAACATCCGGAAAAAATTATTATTAAAACTGAAACAGTCGGTCATGACTTACTGCCATCATCACAGGATTTAGCCGGAGCTGGAATAGAGTTGGTCCACTTGGATAATCGAGAATTTCGTTTGTATAATGTTTTACGGGAAATTCGCACCAACTATGATTATATAATTATTGATTCTCCACCTAGTCTTGGATTACTAACCATTAATGGTTTAGTGGCCAGCGATGAAATAATTATTCCGGTCCAGACTGAATATTTTGCCTTGGAAGGTTTAAGTCAATTATTGAGCACGATAAATTTAGTGCGTGAAAATCTTCAACCGGAATTAAAAATAATGGGAGCTGTGTTGACTATGTATGATAAGAGAAATCGTTTGTCTCGCCAAGTAATCAAAGAAGTGCGTGACCATTTTCCTGGGCATGTTTTTGAGAGTATTATTCCTAGATCAGTCCGCTTAGCTGAAGCACCTGGTTTTGGTAAATCGATTTTAAATTTCGATTCATTATCCAAAGGTGCGAGAGCTTATAAAAATTTAGCCAGAGAAATTATCGAAAGAGATAAAAATACAAAAACTAATTTTTCCGTATAAAAATATAAAATAAAAATATGTCACAAAATTATGGTTTAGGTAGGGGATTGGCTTCTCTTATCCCACAAAAAAAATCCGGAGCTCAACCAGAGGAGAAAAAAATAAATACTCCAAGGGAAAATTATAACTATTTTGGTGCGGATAGTCGTGATTCAGGAAAAGAAAATCAAAATTCCAATCAAAACAAATCACCTGGCAATTCTATTCAAGAAGTCAATATAGAAGAAATAGTGCCTAACCCGCATCAACCCAGAATTATATTTGATGAAGATAAAATAAAAGAATTATCCGACTCTATAAAAAATCATGGGCTTATTCAGCCGTTAGTAGTTACCAAAAATGGTCGCCAATTTGAACTAATTGCGGGAGAAAGAAGATTACAGGCGGCTAAGTTGGCTGGACTAAAAAAAATCCCCATCATCGTGAGAGAAGCAGGGGAACAAGAAAAATTAGAGTTGGCGATTGTGGAAAATATTCATCGTCATGATTTGAATCCAATAGAAGAGGGCAAAGCCTATCAAAAATTAATCAGTGAATTTGAACTAAGCCAAGAAGAAGTTTCTGTCAAAGTGGGCAAAAGTCGAAGCGGAGTAGCCAATAAAATTCGCTTGTTGAATCTACAAGTGGAAGCGCAAAAAGCCTTAATGAATGGGCAAATTACCGAAGGTCATGCCAAGGCCATTCTAGCCATTGAAAATCCGGAAAAACAAAGAGCCCTTTTTGAATTAATTTTAAAAAGCAATTTAACAGTTCGCCAGACGGAAGATAAAACCAAAGAAATCTCAGTTAGAACTCATAAACGAACTATGCATATTGATCCAGAAGTCAAAGCTATTGAAGAAAAACTTTTAGAAGCGCTGGGAACTAAGGTTAAAGTTTCCCGATTCGGTTCGGGAGGAAAAATAGTCATTGATTATTATTCCCAAGAAGAGTTGGATAATATTCTAAGCAGAATTGTTAATTAAGTAAATCGTTTTTTTTAAGTGTTTTTCGAATAGCACTTTTGGACATAGAAGTTCTCACAAATCTCAGCCAATCGCGACTGGGATTTTTAGTTTCCTTGGAAGTGATAATTTCAACTACTTCTCCATTTTTAATTTTATAATCCAAGGGAACAATGCGTTTATCTACTTTGGCTCCGACAGCGCGATGGCCGATTTGACTATGAACCTTATAGGCAAAATCAATAGGGGTGGCTTCTTCCGGAAGATCAATAATATCTCCCATTGGAGTAAAAGCAAAAATATGATTTTTGAAAAAATCTATTTTTAGACTTTCCACGAATTCTTGATTATCTTTACCTAGTTCACTTTGCCATTCGCGAAGTTGTTTAACCCAAATTAATTCTTCTTCAGGAATAGGCTTAGCTTTTTTGAAGAAAAAGTCTTTCCAATCTTTTCGATGATCGGAATAAATCCAATGAGCAGCGATTCCGAATTCAGATTCAATGTCCATTTTTTGGGTTCTAATCTGCACCTCCATAATTAAGCCGTCTGGTCCAAAAACTGTAGTGTGAATTGATTGATAACCGTTAGGCTTAGGCAGAGAAATATAATCCTTAATCCTTCCAATTAAAGGATGATATTTTTTATGAACGATACCCAGGGCTTCATAACAATCAGCTACTTCCGGAACAATTATCCGAACTCCATAGAGATCGTAAACTTTAGCGATATCCATATCATAGCGTTTCAATTTTTGATAAAGACTGTAAAGATGTTTAGTTCTCCCAAAAACATCAACGACTTTGATTCCGCTTTTTTTCAATTCCTTCTTAATTTCAGTGGTAGCTAAGATGATAAATTTTTTGCTTTTTCCTAAAGCCTCTTCCTTAAGCTTCTGGGTTTTTTCGTAGTTTTCTTTATCCAAATATTTGAAAGATAAATCTTCTAATTTATCTTTCATATCTCCAATACCCAATCGATTGGCGATGGGTGCGTAAACTTCCATAGTTTCCAGTGCAATGCGGCGTTGTTTTTCTTCCGATAAAGCATCCAGGGTTTCCATATTATTCAAACGGTCAGCTAGTTTAATAATCACAACCCGAATATCAGAAGCCATAGCTAAAAACATTTTACGTAGATTTTCTAAATAAAGTTCTTCCTTGGTTTCTCTTAATTTTATTTTTCCTAACTTAGTAATTCCGGAAATAAGGAAAGCAATTTCTTTTCCAAAATTTTTTTCAATCTCGTCTAGGGTAACGGACGTATCTTCGGGCACATCATGAAGTAGGCCGGCGGCGATTGTTCGTGAACGCATTCCCATGTTGGCCAAGTTAAGAGCGGTGCGTAAGGAATGTTGAATATATTCTTCTCCGGATTTGCGTTTTTGTCCATGATGAGCCGCTAAAGCAAAATCATAAGCTTTTCTAATTAAAGCTTCTCTCTGAGAAGTGACGGTTACCCGCATACTTTTTAAAACGTTTTCAATAGTGATAATTTCCATAGACATATTTTGTAATACAAAAAAGATCGCTCTCAATTTCATTCGATATTGTTATTCTCTTTCTCAAAACCACACTCCTTCTTAGAGCACCTAACTTTATTTTTGGCGGCGAAAACCATTAGAGAACTACATTTTTCACATTTTTCTCCAGTAGGCTTATTCCACAGTGCAAAGTCACACTTGGGATAAGTGTTACAGCTAAAGAAAACGCGACCTTTTTTGCTTTTTCTTTCTACAATATCTCCCTTGGAACATTTGGGACAGATTACACCTGATTTCTTTTCTATTTTTTTAATATTTTTACATTCTGGATAGTTGGAACAGCCTAAGAAGATGCCAAACTTTCCTCGCTTAACATTCATCGGAGCTCCGCAAGCTTCACAAATTTCTCCCTTAAATTCATCGTCCACTTTTTTTTCTTCGGCGGTTTTTTCGGTATGTTTGCACTTGGGGTAATTGGAACAAGCAATGAATTTTCCAAAACGACCAAATTTGATAATCAATTCTCCTTGGCATTCGGGACATTTATTCCCAGTTTTTTCTTGAAGATCTTCTTTTTTAATTTCTTTAGTTTTGCTTTTCAAATTTTTATGAAAGGGTCCGTAAAAATCACGAATAACTGGCACCCACTCTTTGTCTCCAGTGGCAATTTCATCCAAATCCGCTTCCATTTTGGCAGTAAATTTATAATCCACAATTTCGGAAAAATGTTCTACTAATAAATCAGAAACTAGAATACCTATTTCTTGGGGGAAAAGTTTGCGATTTTCATCTTTTTCCACGTAGTTTCTATCTATAATAGTAGAAATAGTGGGAGCATAAGTGGAAGGACGACCAATACCATTCTCTTCCAAAACTTTAATCAAACCGGCTTCACTGTAGCGGGCCGGTGGCTGAGTAAATTTTTGGGAAGAATCTATTTTAATTAAATTTAAAATTTCCTTAAGTTCTACGGCTGGTAAAATATTTTCGGACATAGGAAGCTTATCCCCATAAATTTCTAAGTAGCCTTTAAATTTAATAATTGATCCGGAAGCCCGAAGAGTAAAATTTTCTTGAGAATTTTTTTGTTCGGCGGTGATATCCACAGTCGTTGAATCAACTAAAGCTTCTTTCATTTGAGAGGCTAACATCCTCTGCCAAATTAAACGATAAAGATGATATTGTTTGGAGTCTAAAAATTCCTTCAAGGATTCCGGATCTTTTTCTGGAAAAGTTGGACGAATAGCCTCGTGAGCTTCTTGCGCTCCTTTGGATTTAGTTTTGAAAAAGCGGGGACTTTCTAATGAAAAATCTTTTCCAAATTTCTTTTCAATCATTTTACGGGCGGCAATTAATGATTCCATAGAAAGATTTAGGGAATCAGTACGCATATAGGTGATTAAACCGACTGTGCCTTCCGGACCGATTTTCACTCCTTCATAAAGCTGTTGGGCAATAGCCATAGTTTGCTTGGAACTATAACCCAATTTATTATTGGCATCTTGTTGAAGAGTAGAAGTAGTATAAGGAGGTAGAGGATTTTTTTTAACTTCTTTTTTGGAAACTTCCGAAACGGTAAACTGAGATTTTTTTAGGAAAGAATAAATTTTTTCTGCTTGAGCTTTATTTTTTATTCCCATCTTGCCTATGGATTTTCCACTTTCTTTTAGAAGTTTAGTTTCCAGCTCTCCTTTTTTAGATTTTAACCAAGCAGCGATACTCCAGTATTCTTCCGGCTTAAAACTTTTAATTTCTTTTTCTCGTTCCACAATCAAACGTAAAGCTACTGATTGAACTCGTCCGGCGCTTAAACCTCGGCGAATTTTTTTCCAAAGGAAAGGCGATAGCTCATAACCCACCAAACGATCCAATATTCTTCTGGCTTGCTGAGCATCTACTAAATTTAAATCTATTTTCCTTGGATTTTCCAAAGCTTTTTCTATAGCTGTTTTGGTAATTTCATGAAAGGCTATTCTTTGAGTTTTGTCTTCGTCCAAATTTAGCGCCGAAAGTAAATGCCAAGAGATAGCTTCTCCTTCGCGGTCTTCGTCAGTAGCCAAAATCACCATGTCTGCTTTTTCTGCCAGTTTTTTTAGTTCAGAAACGCGAGCCAGCGCTTTGTCTGGTATGACATAGGCGGGCTCGAAATCTTTTTCAATATCAATACCCATTTCCTTTTTGGGCAAATCACGCACATGACCGTAGGAAGATTTCACGGAAAATTTTTTCCCCAAAAATTTGGAAATAGTTTTAGCTTTAGTAGGGGATTCAACGATAACTAATTTCATATTATTACGAATATTAAATTTACATCAGTATGTAGTTCTGTCCGCCGATATTTTTTGTCCAACCTTTGATTTCCATCATCAGAAGAGCGGAAGAAACCCTAGCTGTTCCTAGTTTAGATAGTTTTGAGATATTGTCAACGTGAACTGGTTCGTGAGAAAGAATTTTAAGGATAATTTTTTCTTCCGGCGTTTCGGGAATTTTGGGAATAACTGCTGAAGCTGAGCGGTTGGTTTCCATATTTAATTCTTCCAAAATATCCTTAATTCCACTAATAAGTTTAGCCCCTTTTTTAATTAGATTATTAACTCCTTCCGATTGAGGGGAGAAGATTGATCCGGGAATAGCAAACACTTCTCGGTTAAATTCTAAGGCGTTTTGTGCTGTGATCAAGGTGCCGCTTTTTTCGGCAGCTTCCACGATTACTGTTCCCAAACTAAGGCCAGCCAAGATGCGATTACGAATCGGAAAGGTATAGGGAGTAGCTGGTGTGCCTGGAGGATATTCGCTGATTAAACATCCAGACTCTAAAATTTCTTGGGATAAATTAAAATTAGCACGGGGGTGAATAAAATCGTCATCCAGACTATTTCCCAAAACTGCAATGGTTTTTCCTCCAGCATCTAGAGTGGCCCGATGGGCGATAGCGTCAATACCCAAAGCTAAACCGCTAGCCACCACAAATCCGGCTTCGACTAAACTACGGGCGATAGCTGAAGCTGCTTGATTTCCATAAGCCGTATTTTTTCTGGAACCGACAATAGTCACTATCGGCGCCAGATTTAAATCAAAGTCGCCCTTCAGATAAAGAATAAAAGGTGGACTGGGAATCTCTTTGAGCAATCGGGGATAGTCCGGATCATCCAGACCTATGGCGCGGATATTTTCTTGGGCTAATTTTTCCCATTCAGCTTCGGGGTCAATTTCGTTTCTTCTGGATTCAATTTCGAGAGCCAATTTTTCCTTCAAACCTGATTTTAACAAATCAGAAAAAGATGCCCGCCAAGCTTTTTCCGGGCTACCGAAAAAATCTAGTAGCATTTTTATTTTTTGCGGGCCAACTCCCGCTATTCTATTAAAAGCGTTGAGATATTTCATAGATATTTCCTTAATATAGCAGTAATTTTTCACCGTTTTCTATCCAATAGCTTGGAAACACTTGATTAAAGAATTTGGGGTTTTGAATTGAATACCCATATGTAATCTTTCAGTATT
>PFCG01000031.1 GCA_002773095.1 Candidatus Moranbacteria bacterium CG10_big_fil_rev_8_21_14_0_10_35_21 | reverse complement strand
GTTGTCCTTGCTTCCTTCGATAATCCTGCAGAGTTTTTATTAGTTCAATGATATTGGGTTCTTTTTGTTTTTGATTCACCTTTGTTTTTGTTAAGGGGTTACCTTAACATCATACACTATTTTAATAGAACAGCCCAGCCGTGGGGGGGGGGGTCAATCAAAGATCCGTCACTCTCTCTACTTCTGCTAAAGAAGTTTCTCCTTCCAAAACTTTTAAGATGCCATCTTGAGCCATAGTAATCATACCATTAGAAACGGCTTTGTCAGTCAGCTGGGAAGTAATGGCTTTTTGATTAATTAATTCCTGAATTTCTTTATCAACCTGAAAAACTTCGCTAATAGTAGTGCGTCCTTTATAACCAATGTTATTGCATTTAACGCATCCACCTGGAGTATAAATATTGGAAATAGGGAGAGCTTTTAAACCACTCTTAGGAGAAATTGTTTCTAATACTTTTTTTATTTTTTCTTTTTCTTCTGCAGAAGGAACAGCTTTTTTCTTGCAATCACATAATTTTCTTACTAATCTTTGGGCGATAAAAGCGTTAGTGGAAGAAGCAATATCTGAAGGGGGCACACCCATATTAATCAGTCTTTGAACAGCGCCAGGCGCTGAATTAGTATGGAGAGTAGAAATAACCAAATGTCCAGTGAGAGCGGCTTGAACAGCTACCTGGGCGGTTTCATTATCTCGAATTTCACCAATCATCATAATGTCCGGATTTTGACGAAGCAGAGCCCTAAGAGCTGTTGGGAAAGTATAGCCCTCTTTAGCGTTGACCGGTGTTTGTAAAATTCCATCCAACTGATATTCAATTGGGTCCTCCACTGTAATTATTTTTATTTCCGGTTTATTAATAATATTCAAAATACTATAAAGAGTGGTAGTTTTTCCTGATCCGGTTGGTCCGGTGTTTAGAATAACTCCATTAGCTTTTTGAATTTCTTGCATAATCTTATCCAAATTTTCTTTTCTAATACCCAGTTCTTTCAAGTCTAATTTAATAGAGCCTTTTCGTAGAAGACGCATTACCACTGTTTCTCCATAGCCTCCCAGAATTATAGAAACACGAACATCCACCGATCTTTCTTTAACCTCTTTAATTTCCTCATCAAATTTAATATTAAAGCGACTATCAATTACTCCTTCGCGAACTTGAGTTTTCACTCCACTCAACAATTTTATCTCTCCTAAGAAAGTTGGATATTCAGTTAAACTTATTTCTGCCACAGTTTGAAGAATTCCGTCAATACGGAAACGGATTTTAACATTTTCAGATCCCGGTTCAATGTGGATATCGCCAACTCCCAAAAGAATAGCGGCGGCAAAAACTATTTTATTTAAGTCGTTGATTTTAGCTTCCGAAATTATTTGCTGGAATTTTTTGAAATCTTTAATGGTTTTTTCTGCTTTTTCGAAGCTAGTTTTATCTACCAAAATTCCTCGGCCCAAACTTTGTGACATCAAGCGCTCATAAATTCCTTGAAGAAAATCTCCTTCTCCGGTTACGCGCTTCACTTCGTCAATGGAGGTGATGCCATCGATGGCTTTTAAAATTCCGTCTTGCAACATCGTAATCATACCTGATTCCAAAGCGGAAACAGTTAGCTCAGTTTCTCCAACTAAATCTAGAATTAATTTTTCCAATTCTTCGTTGATGGTCAATACTTCAAAAATACCAATCCGTCCTTTATAACCTAGCTTGTGGCACTTGAGGCAACCTTTAGCTCGATAAAGCTTAGTAATATTTTTAGGAATATCCAGCTTAGCTTTAGGAGAAATTATAGAAAGCATTTTTTTCAAAGATTCAACGGATTCTTTGGCTGGAATGTATTCTTCTTTACATTCGCATAATTTTCTGACCAAGCGCTGTCCGATGAGGGCATTGGCTGAAGGAGAAATTAAAGATGGTTTAATGCCCATTTCCAAAAGACGAGGGATAGTTCCGATGGCTGAGTTGGTATGGATAGTGGAAAGCACCAAATGTCCAGTGAGAGCTGAATTAACGGCGATATCAGCTGTTTCTTCATCACGAATTTCTCCCACTAGAATAATATCTGGATCCTGTCGAACAATAGCGCGTAGTCCGGTAGCAAAAGTATAACCTCGAGATTTTTCAATTTGAGTTTGAGAAACGCCTTTCACTTCATATTCAATCGGATCTTCAATGGTAATTATTTTAGTTTCCGGATCATTTAATTTATTAATGATGGCATAAAGAGTGGTAGTTTTTCCAGATCCAGTTGGCCCGGTAGTTAAAATCATTCCGTTGGGAGCAGTAATTTGTTTTTGAATTTCTTCGTAAGCTAGTCCGCGCAGACCCAATTTTTCTACATTAACACTGATGGAATCAGGATCCAAAAGACGCATCACGATACTTTCTCCAAAGCGTCCAGGAATAATAGAAACACGAATTTTAATTTTTTTATCAGCCAAATTGATAGTGAAAGTTCCGTCTTGAGCGATATCTCGCAAATTAATTTTCATCCCCGACATCATTTTGATGCGAGAAACAACACTTTTGAAAATTTTAATGGGTAGAAAAGCCACATCATGCAAAACTCCATCAATACGATAACGTAAACGTAAGTCCTTATCTTCCGGCTCCATATGAACATCGCTAGCGCCTAACTTATAGGAACCGCCCATAATAATATTCAAAATTTCTGTGGTTGAAAGTTCATCAATTCTCTTGTTGAGTGTCATTAAATTCTTGAGATCAGAATCAAACTTTTCCAAATCTTCCTTGGAGATATTAATACTCAAGTCAGTGAGAATATCCACAAAAACTATTTTTTTATAACGGTCCCAAATTTTTTCTAGGTTAGTTTTGGAAATAACAAAAACCTTAATTTGCCAACCATTTTCCTGAGTCAATTTTTTAATAAATTCTTGAGTTTGGGGGGCGGTGGGATCGGAAGAAGCCAGAGTAACTTTTTTAGCCACTTTTTGAATGGAAACTAAATTATATTGACGCGAGTCTGCTTCGCTTAAAAGTTTAATGCTTTCATTACTGATAGGCACTAGGTTGGTATCAATATAAAGGGCGTTTATGGAATTAGCAAAAGCTGAAGCAAGTTCTTCTTCTGATTGATGACTAAGCTTGGACATAACTTTCTTAGTCAGCTTACCCTTAACATCTTCTTGTGATATTTGTTTTTTTATTACTTTGACCATGAAGAGTATTCAATATATATCTATTTTAGTTTATTTTTTGATAAATCACAACAACAAAAAGAGCGCTTGCGGACATCCGATGTCTTTAAGTCGCTAAGGTTGCGAGACATCGGATGTCTAAAATGGCAAGTGCTCAAAGTAAAAATAATCTAATTTATTTGGTAGGAACGACTAGTTGCTTTATTTTTTGCACAATTATTTGTCCAGTTTCAGTTAAACTAGGGATATCTACGCGAGTTTCCAAAACATCGCCGTGTAATTTACCATTGGTAGTTGATAATAGTTTTTCCAAAAGATTGCTATCAGATGATTTGATAACGGCAATTGAAGAAAAAGGCGTGTCATTATAAAGGGCGATAAAAACTCGTCCTTCGCTATAATTTTCCCTCAATTTTTCTAAAATAGCATAAAGATCTTCAGCGCTGGAGCGACTTTGAACAAAATCTTCTACGGAAATTTCTGACCAAACAATTTGATCCTTTTCATCCCAATTCAATTTAGCCATAATGCGTCCCCAAAGTTTTAGCACATTCAACGGTTGAGTTTTATAAAGCCAACGGATAATTTCTTGCTGATTAGCTCCTTTGTCCATCAAATTGGCGGCTGCCAACAGGGCGCGGGGAGTAGTATTTTTTTTCTGGAAACTTTCAGTGGCGCTGATAATTCCCGATAGAAGACATTGAGAAATAGTTTCATCCAAGGTAGCTAAAGCGGAATTTTCCAAAAAAGTATTTAATATTTCCGAGCAGGAAGAAGCGGTGACGTCCACTAAATTTATTTGTCCGAAGTTTTCATTATTACTGCGGTAGTCAATGTTAACTACGGGCACTTCAAAAAATAAATCAGAGTTGCTCTCATATATTTTTCCTAATTTTTCCAAATCAGGGCTATCTAGCACAATAACTAAATTATATTTGAATTTAGCTAAGATAAATGAAAAGTCGCGCGGATCAATAGAACCTTTTTCCGGTGTGAGATAAATATTAAAATGTCCTTCCTTGGTTTCACTTCTCAAATTAGTAATGTTGTTGCGAGTAGTGTCAAAAGATAAAACAAAGTCTCGCGCTCCGGAAATTTCTGTCAAAATTCTTTCTGGCTTAGGTAGGAAATCAAATTTAGACGAAAGGTGATTAGCAAAAGCGATGGTGGGGACTAACTTTATTTTTTCCAAAAAAAAGTATAACGCCCAAGCCGATCCAATAGCATCGCCACTGGGATTTTCCGGAATTAAAATTAAAACTTCTTGAGATTTTTCCAGAAACTTTTTCAATTGTTCTTGGGAATCCAGACTCATATAACGGTTATTTTGAAATTTAACTTTTTAAGCATAGTATTACAAAATAGCAGGATTGAATAGACGTGTCAACTAGGTTAGATTTTCGCTTGACAAAAGGCCTGTTTGGGTGTATAATAATTTATTGGAGTGGTTTTTTAACAAAGCTTAAATTAAAGCAAAATAACCCTTTTTTATGAGGATATACAATGAGGAACATTTTGAATGTTTTAGTTGTTGTGGCTGTAATATTTCTTTTTTCCGGATGTGCTGGTTTCTTGGATCAATATGAAACTAGCACTTATTATGAGGAGAATAAAGTGACTCAAAACGGACGAGAAGTTCAGAAGGTTGAAAAAACCGTTAAAGTTACTGAGCCAAGATATTCTTCTTCTAGTCCATTATATTTTAACGGATGGGTGTCAGGACGGAACGGATATTTCTACTATAATAATTATAACAATGGTTATGGTAGATATAATGGATACAACAGCGGTCCCAGGTTCTTTTTTTACAACGGAGCCTATCGGGATCAGGCCGGAAGAGAAGTAGCTCCCTCATATCTTAGAGATATAGGGGTGCTACCAAAATATTACAGGTAATTTTTCAGAGGCAATCAATTGAAGCTAATTGGTTGCCTCTTTTCTTTTTCAAAGAAGTATGCATAAATTAATCTATATGTTGAAAAAATTCATTACTCAAAAGGCTCGCCAAACTCAAAAACTAGGCGAACTATTGGCGCAAGAACTAACAACTGGGCAAGTAATTTGTTTGTCTGGAGATTTAGGTGCGGGCAAAACCACTTTTTCCCAAGGTTTTTTAAAGGGGCTGAAAATAAAAGGACCACATACGAGTCCTACTTTTGTAGTGATAAAACACTACAAAAGTAAATTTTCAATTTTCAATTTTCAATTTTCAAAAAAACAAAAAACAAAAATTCAAAACATCTATCATTTTGACGCTTATCGAGTGAAAGCCAAAGACATCCTGGATTTAGGTTGGGAAGAAATTGTAAATAATAAAAGTAATATAGTTTTAGTAGAATGGGCTGAAAGAATTAAAAAAATAATTCCACCCAATGCTCTGTGGATAAATTTTCAAGGACTTTCTCAAAATGAAAGAAAAATAACTTTTCAATCTCATCCTTAAGCCGGGCTTAAGGAAAGGCTTCTAGCTTAGTTGATTTCAATATCCAAATGTTTTATTTCCGGAATTTCTTTCTGGATTTTTTGTTCTATTTTGTCTATTTTGGTGCCCATCAAGCGGGGAACGCGGTCAATATAATCCACGCAAAACTTTAGAAAGTCATCGTAGTCTTCTTTTAAGAACTCAAATTCTTCTTTCAAAAATCCATCCCGATACATTTCTTTCATCAAAGCGGAACCATTAAATTCCACCTCACATTTAATACGATAGTTATCTATATCCATTACTGTTGATTTAAAATCCAAGACTTTTTCAATAGCTGGATCAGATTCCAACATTTTTATCACTTTCTCAACTAGTTCTTCAGGCATAGCTTTGCCGATTAGAAACCAGCGATTTTTATTAATCAGCAATACCGCTACTAAGCCCAAAAGTAAACCAATAATAATAGAACCCAAAGCATCCCAATAGTGGGAACCGGTGATCTCGGTTAATAAAATACTAGCAAAGGCAATGATAATTCCTAAAACAGCCACACTATCTTCATAAAAAACCGCGATAGTAGAGGGATCGCCTTGACGAAGAGCTTCTCGAAAAACTTTTCCCTTATTTTTTTCTCGCAATTCTCGATAAGCAAAATATAAAGTTATAGTTTCAATAATGAAAGAAATAATTAAAATAACAAAAATAGCCGGAACGATATTAAATTCTTGTTCAGACATAAAGGAAGTGGCTCCTTTATAAAGAGTGACACCAGCTCCAATGAAAAAAATTCCACAAGCAGAAATCAATGCCCAAAAAAATCTTTCTCTTCCATAACCATAAACAAATTCGTCGTCGGCTTTTCTGGAGGATTTTCTGATGCCAATTAAAAGTAAGGATTGATTAGAGGTATCAGCCAAACTGTGGATAGCTTCAGAAAAAAGCGCTCCGGAACCGGAAACAAAAAAACCAATAAATTTAATTATGGTTACAAATAAGTTACCAACCAAAGCCATGACGACCGGAAAGGTCCCAGAAGCTCTTTTTGTTTTCCGCTTGCTCATATAAATAGTATATCAGATAATTTGTTTTCTGTATTGGAAATATTGGCAGGTCGCGATATACTAAGGGTATGAGTGAAAAACCCAAAAAATTAGTATTGATTGATGGCAACGCTCTTATTCACCGTGCCTATCATGCCTTGCCACCGCTCACTACCAAAACAGGCGAATTGGTGAATGCAGTGTATGGTTTTTCTAGCATTCTTTTGAAAGTGCTGAATGATTTGAAGCCAGATTATATCGCGGCCTCCTTTGATTTGGCTGGGCCAACTTTTAGACACAAAGAATATAAAGAATACAAAGCCACGCGAGTGAAAGCGCCGGATGATTTGTATGCTCAAATTGACCGAGTGAAAGAAGTGGTGCGAGCTTTTAATATTCCGATTTTTGAAAAAGAAGGCTTTGAAGCAGATGATGTGATTGGAACAATGGCTGGGCAAGCGGATAAAGTAGAAACGATTATTGTGACTGGAGATTTGGATTTATTGCAACTGGTTAAGCCTAAGGTTAAAATTTACGCTCTTCGGCGTGGTATGAGCGATATTGTAATTTATGATGAAAAAGCAGTGGAAGAACGATATGGTTTGAAACCAGAGCAGATGATTGATTATAAGGGATTGCGAGGTGATCCCTCTGATAATATTCCAGGAGTAAAAGGTATCGGAGAAAAAACCGCCACTGAATTACTGAAAAAATATGGAACCATTGAAAATGTCTATAAAAACCTCTCAGAAATCAAGGGCGCTGTGAAAGATAAATTAGAAAGAGATAAGGCTCAGGCCATTCTCAGTAAGCATTTGTCGGAAATTGTCACTAATGTCCCTTTAACCATCGATTTGGAAAAAGCGGTGATGAAGGATTTTGACAGAAAAAAAATAGTGGAACTTTTTCAAGAGTTGAATTTTTTTAGTTTGATTAAAAGAATACCCACAAATAGTAGTGAAAACGGGGTTCACCCCGTTAATTCTCTCGCTGAAGGCGAGAGTGCGACTTTGGCGCAAATTAATGGGGTAAATGATTTTAAATTTGAGGTTATTGATTTTAAAGACAAAGAAAAAATAGATTTTTTGTTGGCGCAAGAAAAGCTAGCTTTTGCACGGAAAACTTTTGGAGAAAAAATGGAAGGAGTGGCCTTCGCCTGGAAAACCGGAAGAATAAATTATTTTAAATATACGAAAGAAAATAAAGAGAGTATTAAAAATATTTTGGAAAATAAGGAAATAGAAAAAATTGGATATGATGTTAAAGAGGATTTGAAAATTTTAGAAAAAAATGGAATAAAAATATCTGGAAAATTGACGGATGTAATGTTGGAAGCCTATGTTTTAAATCCAGGAGGTAAGAATGATTTGGAAAAATTAGTTCTGGCAGAATTAGGAGAAGAAATAACGGAAGAAAAGAAAACCGGGCAAATGGGATTGCAAATTATGATTGAAAATCCGTCAGCTGACGGAGGAGAAAAATTGTGTCGCAGAGCGGATTATATTTTTAAACTCAATCAAATTTTTTCGGAAAAAATAATCAAAATCAGCAAAAAACAGGGAGAAAAAAATAACTTAAAAACTGTTTTAGAAAACATTGAATTACCACTGCTTCCGATTCTGGCGAAAATGGAAATGAATGGCATAAAATTAAATACCATTATTTTTCAAGGCATTTCGGAAACTATTACGAAAAAAATAAAATTACTAGAAGAAAAAATATATAAACTATCAGGAGAAGAGTTTAATATTAATTCTCCTAAACAATTGGCGGAAATTCTTTTTGTGAAAATGAAAATTTCTACTGACAATATCAAAAAAAACAAAACTGGTTTTTCTACTGCTTCCGCGGAGTTGGATAAATTAAGAAAAGACAATAAAATTATTGAATTTATTGAAGAATATCGGGAACTTTTCAAATTAAAAACCACTTATTTGGATGCTCTGCCAAACTTGGTGGATAAAAATTCCAGACTGCACACCACTTTCAATCAAGCAGTGACTGCCACCGGAAGATTATCCTCATCAGAACCGAATTTGCAAAACATTCCCATCAAAACTGATCTCGGACAACTTCTTCGTACCGCTTTTGTGGCGGAAGATGGATATAAATTAGTGAGCGCGGATTATTCCCAAATTGATTTGCGGGTAGTGGCTCATGTTTCTGAAGACAAAAAAATGATGGAGGCTTTCAGGAAAGGCGAAGATATTCATCGAGCCACAGCGGCTGAAATCAACAAAGTTACACCGAGCCAAGTGACGGAAAAAATGCGCAGTAGTGCCAAAGCGTTGAATTTTGGAGTGATTTATGGAATGAGTGTGTTTGGATTCTCCCAATCGGCCGGAATTGAAAGAGAGGATGCCAGAAAATTCATTGATGCCTATATGGAAAAATTTTCTGGTATTGCGCAATATATGCGCGACACCAAAGAATTTGCCAAGAAAGAAGGATTTGTAGAAACAGAAATGGGGCGACGAAGAAATCTTCAAGAAATCAATTCTCCCAATTTTCAAGTGCAGAATGCCGCCGAAAGAATGGCGATTAATATGCCAATTCAAGGACTAGCTGCGGATATCGTGAAAGTGGCCATGATAAAAGTGGCCGAAGAATTTCAAAATAATCCTGAAGTAAAAATGCTTTTGCAAGTGCACGATGAGATTATTTTGGAAGTGAAAGAACCTGCTCGCAATGCTACGCCCGCTCGCAGCGGTGCAGCGTCTTCGGGCGAGCATAGCGTTGCAGGCGGGGAATATGCTGAAGAAGTGGCAAAAAAAATAAAAACTATTATGGAAAACGCTTATAAACTAAAAGTACCTTTAGTGGTGGATGTGAAGATTGGGGATAATTGGGGAGAGATATAAAAAAGGTATAAAGTTAAAAGTGTAAAGTTATAAAGTAGAATAAAATTTTTATCTTTGAGATTTTATTTTTAATTTTAGCGAAGCGCATATGCCTGAACTACCCGAAGTAGAAACCGTAGTCTCTGATTTGAATCAGAAAATTGTCGGCGACACCATCGTCGATTTTTGGTCTGATTGGACAAAGACAATCAAAAACTTATCGCTGAAAAAATTTAAACGCGATATTAGAAACCGAAAAATTTTACGCGCCAGAAGAATTGGCAAAAATATTTTTATTGATTTATCTGGCGGTAAAACTTTATATATTCATCTGAAGATGACAGGACACCTCCTTATTAAATCCGAAATTCTAAATCCTAAATCCCTGCCCGAAATGCTTCGCATATCGAAGCAGGCGGGCGAAACAAATTCAAAATCAAAAAATCAAAAAACTACTAACTACTCACTATCAACTACTAACTATTTTAACGATCGGGTAAATCAGTACATTCACCATATCTGGAAATTAAAATCATGTAGCATGAAACATAAAACATGTAGCAAGAAAACCTTGGAGTTTTCGGATATGCGGAAATTTGCCAAAATTGTTTTGGATGATACGGAAAAAATAAATAATCTTCCGGAAATAAAAAAGTTGGGAGTGGATGCGATGAGTAGGGAATTTACTTTGAAAAAATTTCAAGAAATAATTTCTAAAAAATCCGTCAGCCGACGGAGTAAACCCATAGGGATAATTTTAATGGAACAGGAATTAATTGCTGGCATTGGTAATATCTATCGCAGTGAAATTTTATTTGAATCCAGAATTTCACCTTTGCGAAAATCAGGGAAGATTACTAAAAAAGAAGCAAAAAAATTGTATCAATCTATCCAAAAAGTCCTTAAAAAAGCCATAAGAATGCGAGGAACATCGGATTCGGATTATCGCGACACTGCTGGAATGGCTGGAAATTTTCAAAAAGTTTTACAAGTTTATCGAAAGGATAAGAAAGTATGTTTAAACTGTGGTATAATAATTAAGCGTTTGAAGTTAGGACAAAGAAATGCTTTCTTTTGTCCTCAATGTCAAAAATAATTAAAATAAATTAGACCAATATGGAACAAAAGCAAAAAACGATAATCATCGTAATCGCTGCAGTTATTTTAATTGGAGGTGGATTTTTTCTTTCTCGTTCGGGAAGAAAAAACAGACAACCGATTGAAATAAAAAATGGTAGTTTAGAAAAAGAAATAAAAAATGATGGACCAGTTAGTCCTATTTCTGGATTAGCTTGTGATAACTGGAATCGTCGACCGATTGCAGTTATGCAACCGGGAGATGTCACCGCTCGTCCGGCCGCCGGATTTTCTGAAGCTGATATGGTAATTGAAATGCCGGTGATTACCTCGAGCGTTACACGCTTAATGGCAATTTATGCTTGCAATACTCCTCCCGAAGTAGGTTCTATGAGAAGTTCTCGACACGATTTTATCCACTTAGCTAAAGGGTTGGATGCTATTTTTACTCCTTGGGGACGTTCTGAATCTCATTCGGGTTCGGATCCAATTGGATTAGCTCAAGGAATTCTTGATCGCAATGAAGTTGATAATATAAACTGCAATCAGGATGCTGGTAAATCATCTAATTTATGTTCCACTAGTCCCTGCTTTAGAAAAGAGGGTATAGCTAGGGGCGTTGATAGTGGTTATGGAAGACCAGCTGGATTTTTTGAATGCGCTAAAGAATTGGGCTATCGTTTGGAAAATCAATTTGGAGGTTATCCGCATCAAGATGAAATTTCTTTAGATGAAAGAATTAAAAGCGGACACTTACGAGTAGCTTTTGGTGGACCATTTGCAGTGGAATATGATTATGATCGGGAAAGTAATTCTTATTTGAGAACCTGGGGAAATGTAGAGGATACCGATAGAAATAATGGCAACCGGATTGCTCCTAAAAATATAGCGGTTCTTTTTGCTCGCTCTGATCAAATTGAAGGTCAATATAATAATGTTCAGTTAGGTGATCCTTGGTATGACGAATCAGATTCTGGAGAAGCTTTCTATTATTTTAATGGACAAGAAAAACAAGGATCATGGAAAAAGGATAAATCCAGAATTGATAGTAAACTCACTTTTTATGATGAATCCGGTCAGGAAATAAAATTTGTCCCAGGTCAAATTTGGGTGGAAATTTTAGAACCAGGGCAAAATCTGGAATGGGAGCCGGTGACTTAGTTCTTAGTTGGTAGTTAGTAGCTTGTGGTGAGTAGTTTTTAGTGGAAAGTCTCTTGAAAAAGAGGCTTTCTTTTTTCTTATGAAGAAATACTATATACTAGAAATAATCAATTAAAAGCTTAAAATGGTAATTTTTCTTTATGGCGGGGATTTCTTTCGTTCCGGTCAAAAACTAGCTGAATTAAAAAACAAATTTTTGGAAAAAAATTCCGGAGCGGTGGTTTTGGATTTTCAAGAAAATAGCGCACCTGAGAATATTCAATCTTCATTGGAAGCCAGAAATCTTTTTTCAACCAAGCAATTGGTAATTTTCAAAAATGCCATTTCAGCTGGCATCCTAGATAGTCAAAAAGAAATATTGGCATTGCTGAAAGATAAAAAAGCTAATCTTTTGCAAGATCAGGATTTAATTCTCATCATCTATGAGGCAGGGCAACCTAAAAAAAATAATGCTCTTTTTAAGTTTCTGGAAAAAAATTCTGGAGAAGGAATTAAAAAACAAAATTTTGAAAAACTTTCTGGAGTCAAAATGAATCAGTGGGTTTTAATGAAAATAAAAGAGGTGGACGAGGCAACTAAAATTTCTCAAGAAGCTTTGGAAAAGTTGGTAGTTTTTTGTGGAGGAGAGAGTGGTCTTTTGGATAAAGAAATCCAAAAATTAATCAATTTTTCCAATGGAAAAATGATTGGGAATGAAGAGGTAGAATTATTAGTGAAAGCTAATCTAAATAGTAGTATTTTTGATACTATAGATTGTTTGGGTACTGGTAATAAAAAAGAAGCTTTCCAGAGAATTCATCGGCACTTGGATCAAGGAGACGATCCCTTCTATCTTTTTTCAATGATAAATTATCAATTCCGCAATTTACTTAAGGTAAGTGATATGCGAGAAAATATGGGGACTAATGAATATGTTCTTGCCAAGGCCACCAAACTGCATCCTTTTGTGGTTAAAAAAAGTTTAGCTCAATTGAAAAACTTTTCTTTTGAAAAATTAAAAAATATTTATCAAAAAATCGGGGATTTTGATGAGAAGATTAAAACCGGCAAGATAGAAATAAAGTTGGTCATTGATAAATTAATCGCCGAGATATAAATAAGTGAAAAAGCATTTGCTTCTGGGACATCCGATGTCTCGCGACCTTAACGACTCAAAGACATCGGATGTCTGCAAATGCCCAATTAAAAAAACAAAAAAAGTCCTCCGATTACTTGGAGGACTTTTTATTATTTTCCGGCTAAAGTTTTCAGCAATTTATTTAATCTGGATTTTTTTCTAGCAGCTGTATTTTTATGAAGAATATTTTTGTCTGTAGCTTTGTCCAAAAGTTGGGCAGTTTTCTTAAACCATTCTTGAGCTTTAGCTAAATCTTTTTTAGCGATAGCTTCGTTGGTTTTTTTGATAGCGCTCTTAAAAAGACCTTTGATTTTCAAATTCTTAGCGGTTTTTCTAGCGGTAACCCGCATGTATTTCTTGGCAGCTTTTTTGATTGGCATAGTAAAAAAATTAAAAGTTTAAAGGTAAAAGTTAAAAGTTAATTTAAGCTATTACCTGAGTATCTTTACATATAGTCAAGATTTTGGCAAGAGCAAGGGAAGATGCTAGAATAAATACAGACTATGATCGCTAAAATTAAGGGAAAAATTGAATATCTGAAAGATAATTACGCCGTAGTGGATGTGAACGGAGTGGGCTACAAAATCTTTCTAACAGTCTATGCTATGGGCAAAATAGCGGGCGGGAAAGAGGCAGAATTTTTTATCCATACTCATGTTCGCGAAGATACCTTGGCTCTTTATGGGTTTTTGACTATGGAAGAGTTAGATATGTTTGAATTGCTTATCTCTATCTCTGGAATTGGACCTAAAGCGGGGTTAGGGATTTTAGCCATTGCTATCCCAAAAACTATTCGCACGGCGATTTTGAATAATGATTCTACTATCCTCACCAGAGTTTCCGGAGTAGGTAAAAAAACCGCCGAACGCGTTATTTTGGAATTGCAAAATAAGATTGCCGATATGAGCGAATCAGAAAAATCAGGAGCAGTGGTTGATTCTGATGCCATTGAAGCCTTGGTTTCTATGGGGTATACTGTTTCGGATGCCCGAGATGCTCTGAAAGCCGTCTCTCCAGATGTTAAAGATATTGGACAAAGGGTGAAGCTAGCATTAAAGAGTTTGGGAAAAAAATAATGAGCGATAATTTTATTCAATCAGAAATATGGCGAAAATTTCAGGATTCCGTTGGGCGGAAAACTTTTTTTATTTCTTTTCCCTCACACTCAACCCTTCTCCCAAAAGGAGAGGGAGAAATTCAATTTCAAGCAAGCATCGTAGAACATCAACTTCCAATTGCGGGCAGGTATTTTTATATACCACGCTGGCCAATGACTTCTCACAACTCACAACTCACAACTCACAACTTCTTTAATGAAATTGTTGATTTGGCGAAAAAGGAAAATGCGGGATGGGTCAGAGTTGAACCAGAGAATCAGATAATGCTGGAATTAATTCAAGCATTAATACCGGAATTAAAAATAAAAAAAGCGTCTCATAATATGCAACCGAAAGAAATTTTTGTGATGGATATCAGAAAAACCGAAGAAGAATTGCTGGCAGAGATGAAAGAAAAAACACGATACAATATAAAACTTTCTCAGAAACGAGGAGTAATTGTCAAAAAAATAACCAATGACCAAGAAACAAGAAACAAACAAGGCTCAAATTCCAATGACCAAAATTTCAAAAATTATACCGAAGAATTTTTGAAACTTATTAAACAAACTTCAGTTAGGAAAGGAATAAAATCACATCCGGAAAGTTATTATCAAAAAATGCTAGAAATAATTCCGCAAGAAAATCTGAAATTATATTTGGCGGAGTATTCTGGAAAAGTTATAGCTGGAACTTTAGTAATTTATTTTGGAAAAACTGCGACTTATCTTCACGGAGCATCTTCCGATGAATTCCGTAATGTAATGGCTCCGCATCTTTTGCAATGGCAGGGCATTCAGGACGCGAAAAAGGCCGGGATGGAGAAATATGATTTCGGGGGAATAAAAACTCATAACTCGCAACTCATAACTCATAACTCAAATGGTTGGGCGGGGATTACGAAATTTAAGCTTGGATTTTCTCCCAACACAAAGCCAACAGAATTTCCGGGATCTTATGATATTATTATAAACCCCTTAAAGTATGTTATTTATAGAACACTTCAAAAAATAAAAAGCTTAATTTAATATTTTTAAAAATCAGAAGGTCTAAAAAGTCCCAAGCCTTGTTTTTATTCCACGCACCAGACCCGCCAGGGGCGGTTCGGTGCGGGATTTCGCCCCACATGCTTGCATATAGGGCTTCATTTTGCTTTAATTTAGAGTATGAGTGTATTGAAAAAAATCATTCCCCAATCAATCAAAAATATCTATCATCTTGTCCAAGCTGTCTTGGCTAATTTTCTCTATGGCTTTCCAGCCTGCAGTAGCTACGCTAACAGCGTTGCTGGCGGGCCGTCTAAATCTATAAAAATTATAGGGGTTACAGGCACGAATGGAAAAACCACCACTGTTCAAATGATTGGGAAAATTTTGGAAGAAGCGGGATTTAAGGTTGCAGTGGCTTCCACCATTAATTTCAAAATCGGAAAAAAAGAGTGGATAAATAAAACCAAGCTCACTACTCTTTCCAGCTTTCAAATTCAAAAATTTATCTTAGAGGCAGTAAAAGCTCGTTGCCAATATCTGGTGTTAGAAACTTCATCTCACGCCTTGGATCAAAATCGTGTGTGGGGTGTGAAATATCAAACGGCGGTTATTACTAATGTGACGCGGGATCATTTCGATTATCATAAAAACTTAGATACTTACAGAAAAGCCAAAATAAAGTTATTTAAAAAAGCGAAAAAAATAGTGGTTAATTTGGATATGGAAAATCCAGAAGCCTTCTTAGATTGTAAAGCCAAATTAAAATTTGGATTTACAACAATTTCTAATTCCCAATTTCTAATTTCTAATCAAACTCCAAATTCCAATGACCAAATTAAAAAAATTGTTGCAGAAGACATTGAATTAGGAATAAATTATTCAAAGTTTAAAGTTAAAAATACAGAATTTAATTTAAATATCCCAGGGAAATTTAACGTGGAGAATGCTTTAGCGGCAGTGGCAGTTGGATTTTCAGAAAATGTTAGCTTAGAACAAATGGCGCAAGCTCTGGAAAAAATAAAAAATATTCCTGGAAGGCTAGAGAAAGTAGAAAACAATAAAGGCTTGAATATTATTATTGACTACGCTGTCACGCCTGACGCTTTGGAGAAGTTGTATTCTTTAATTTTAAAATTAAAATGTCATCCTGAACTTGTTTCAGGATCTGTTTCATCACCGAAAATCATAGCTGTTTTTGGAGCTTGCGGAGAAAGAGATTGTGGAAAACGCCCGATGATGGGAAAGATTGTTTCACAATATTCAGATTATGTGATTGTGACTAACGAAGATCCATATTTTGAAAATCCACAAAAAATAATTGACGAAGTTTTTGAAGGAATTCCTAAATGTCATCATGAACTTGTTTCAGGATCTAAAAAGATTCCGGATCAAGTCCGGAATGACAGTTCCTGTTTTACAGAAAATATCAATTGCTGGAAAATAATGGACAGAAGAAAAGCCATAAAAAAAGCTCTGCAATTAGCAGAACTGGGAGATTTTGTGGTGGTGACTGGAAAAGGGGCAGAAGAAACTATGGCTATTGGAAAAGAAAGAATTGAGTGGAATGACAAGAAAGTTATCCAAGAATATTTATAAGAAGCATCGTCAAAAGAAAACCATAGATTCCACCGATGATTACTTCATTGACTCGATGACCCATTCTTTCTTTAAGGCGCGGAAATTTTTCTTCAATATTAAGTTGACGAATAAGCATATTCAAATAACGCCCCTGGTCACCCATATAAGCTCGCAGACGAACTGCATCATCAACCACGATAATAGCTAAGGCTACGGACAGAGCGAAAGCAGCGGAAGTAGTGTCGGAATAATATCCAATAGAAGTAACTAGCGCAATAATAAAACCAGTGTGAGCACTTGGCATATGTCCATGAGTCATAGCGTAGCGAATATTCCAGCCATGTTTAATAGAGAAAACAATAAATTTTGTTAGCTGAACAAGACCGCCGACAAGAATAGGAATGATAAATATGTTATATTGATGAAATGGGTTCATAGAGTTAAATTATTTTTCTTTATTCTACCATATTGACCAAAAATTATAAAACAGGTATCATTTCTAAATGTGAAAAGCAAGTTGGATCCTTAGCTCTCCGTCGGCTGACGGAGGCTAGAGTCCCGAGGACTCGGGATTGACACCGAGATATATGGAATTTAAAGTATACATAATACACAACAAAGATCGAGACAAATACTATATAGGACAGACCTATGATTTAGAAAAGAGAATCTTGGAACATAATTCAGGATTATCTAATTTTACTTCTAAATATAAAGGTATTTGGGAAGTGGTGTATACTGAAATATATACTACCAGAACGGAAGCTATAAAGCGGGAAATATTTTTGAAAAAACAAAAGAATAAAGATTTTTATAAAAGATTATGCAAAATGGACGATTAGCTCAATTGGCTAGAGCATCTCGTTTACACCGAGAGGGTTATAGGTTCGAGTCCTATATCGTCCACAGTATTGATTAGCTCAAGGCTAGAGTCCCGA